>JBEBXF010000017.1:0-19786 GCA_040391725.1 Eoetvoesiella caeni
ATCTGCAAGTCATCATCTACGGCGGCGCCGCGCTGCTGCCCACCACCCTGCTCAAGCTCGAGCAACTGAGCGTCCAGGCGACGGGACAGCGGATTCCCGTTACCTCGTCGCTGGGCTCGACCGAAACCACCATGCCCGCCACGCTGGGCTGGTGGCCTTCGCAGTCGCTGGGCACCCTGGGACTGCCGGGCCCCGGGGTCGAAGCCAAGCTCATCCCCGGCGAAAACCGCTACGAAATCCGTTTTCGCGGCGACAACATCACGCCGGGCTATTATCGGGATCCCCAGGCCAACCAGGCGTCGTTCGACGAAGAAGGCTTCCTGATCACCGGCGACGCCGTCGTCTTCATCGACGACGAGCGGCCCGAGCACGGCCTGCTGTACGCCGGCCGCCTGTCGGAAAACTTCAAGCTTTCCACCGGTACCTGGGTGTCGGTGGCCAATGTGCGCGAACACCTTCTGGAAGCGTTGCATCCCTTGGCCGCCGACGTCGTGCTGGCCGCGCCGAACCAGCGCGAACTGGGCGCCCTGCTGTTCCTCAACCCGGCCCAGGTGCGCAAGGCCTTTCCCGGGCTGGCCGAGGCGGAGCCCGCGCAAATCGCCCGCGCCCCCGAAGTGCTGGCGGCGATCCGCGAAGGCGTGCGGCGCTACAACGCCATGTTCCCGGCCAGCAGCACCTGCATCGCCCGCGCCCTGCTGCTGGATAGGCCCCCCAGCCTGGACGACGGCGAGATCACCGACAAAGGGCACATCAACCAGCGCGGCGTGCTCAAGGTGCGCGCCGCCGCCGTGGATCGCCTGTATGGCGCCACGGACAGCCAGGACAATTGCCTGCTTTTCCCCACGGCCCGATAATACGGGTATCGGGCCGCCTGCCGCCTTCGCGGCGGCTCTTTTCTTTTCGAGATCCCACCATGTCTTCCAGGCTTCGCATTTTCGGCTCGCCCATCAGCAGCTACTACAACAAAATCAAGATCGCCCTGATCGAGCTGGATCTGCCCTTCGAAGAGGTTCCCTTCCTGCCGGGCGCCGGCCACTGGCCGGAGTCGGGCAGCCCCAGCGGAAAGATTCCCTTTCTGCACACCGTCGACGGCAATCTCTACGAGTCGCAGGCCATCGTCGAATACCTCGAGGACATCCGCCCGCAAGCCAGCGCCTCGCTGTTCCCCGCGAGCCCCATCGGGCGCGCCCACTGCCGCGAGCTGATCCAGTACGTCGAGCTTTATCTGGACGCCGCGGCGCGTCCCGTCTATCCGGCCGCATTCTGGGGCGCACAGTTGAACCCGGACGTGCTGGCAACGGCCCTGGAAAACCTGGAGCGGGGACTGCGCACGCTGGGCCGGCGCGCCGACCTCGAACACTGGCTTTGCGGCGAACACTACACCCATGCCGATGCCGCCGCCTGGGTGCACCTTTCCGCCATACGCCGCACGCTGAACATCGTGGGCGAAAAAGATTTTCTCGACCGGCATCTTCCTGCGCTGTCCGGGTATCTGGATCGCGCCGCGCAACGCCCCAGTACGCAACGCATCGAAGCCGACCGGCGGGCCGCCGGGCGCGCCCTCAAAGAACAACAGACCACCGCACAAGGCAATTGACCCCATGGCCCGTCCTCAAGCCGCCGACTACGAAGACCGCAAGAAAGACATCCTGCATGCCGCCGCCGTGCTCTTCGCCCGGCAGGGCTACAGCGAAACCCTGCTCGAAGACATCGCCGAACAATGCGGCATCAAGAAGTCCTCGCTATACCACTACCATCGCTCCAAGCACGCCATCCTGCAGGGGCTTATTGAATCGAGAATCGAAGACCTGGCGGTAAAGGTCGAGGCCGCCACGGCCGCTGGTACGCCCAAGGAAAAATTCCACGCCATGACGGCCACGCTGATCAACGAATACATCAGCACGCCCGACGAAATCACGGTCTTGCTGAACCAGACGCGGCATTTGAACAAGCCGGCCATGCGCTCGGTGGCGGCCATGCAGCACCGCATCATCAGCCGCATGGTGGCCCTCATCCAGGCATTGCGACCCGACATCGAAATCACGCGCAAGAAAATCACCGCGGTGGCCATGCTGTACTTCGGCATGACCAACTGGATCCACGTATGGTACGAGCCGTCGGGCTCCATCAAGCCGGCGGAACTGGCCACGCTGATCGTTCATCTCTTCCTGAACGGCCTGAACGACCTGCCGTCCACCGATCTGCGGTAGTACGCCATTTGCTCGATCCGCATGCTTGACGTCGGTGCCTGAACTTGCCAAACGATACCCCAGGAGAGCAGGCGGCAGCGCCCTCCCGGGTTCCCCGTCAATTGCCGCTGTGCCCCAGTTCCGCCAATTGCTGGCTCCATGTCTTGACGTCGTTGACCGTCGACGCGGTGAGCGCCGCGCGTGGCGGGCGGACAATGGATTTCGGCACCTTGAGGCCGGCCAGCACATCGTAGGCGCCGATCACGCCTTGAACACCCTGCCCGACCGCGTCGTTCTGGAAGGTGGCGGTAATCGTTCCCTTCTTGACCCCCTGGGCCCCGAAGTCGTCGCCGTTCATCCCCACGATTGAAATGTGGCGTCCGGCGATTCTTGCCGCCGCGGCCGCTCCGGCCGCGGACGGATCGTTGTAGGCGATGATGCCGGCAAGCTGCGGATTGGCGCCGAGCAGGGCCGTCGCGGCCACTTTGCCTCCCGCCGCCGAATCCTCCCGATTATCCTGCCGGCCGACGACCTTCAAGCCCATCTGCTCCGACCAGTATTTCACCCGCTGCATCAGGTATTCGATTCCGGGAACCGGCACGGCAAAGCCGATCAGGCCGATCTGCCCGCCGGGCTTCGCGCTGGCCATCGCCTTGGCCATGGACCATGCCTGCCAATCGCGTCCCTGCATCACCTGGCTGACATAGCCTTCGGGCAAAGGATCGGAGGCCTGGTTGGTCACGTCGTAGCCAATGACCACGACGCCCTTCTCCTTGGCCTGCTTGATGGCCGGGCCCAGGGCTTTGGGATCCAGGGGATAAAGCAGAATGGCGTCGGCGCCCTGGACGAGGAGCTGCTTGAAATTATTGAGCTGCGTATTGATGTCGACGTTGTCGTTTTTCGCGATGAAGCGCCCGCCCAGGCGTTTCGTCTCGGCCTGGGCCGCATCTTGCACCGCTTGCAGATTCTGGTTGCCGCCCGACGGGTTCATGAAACCGATGGTGAAGGTCTTTACCGCCCCGGGCTTGGGTTCCGCATAGCGGGAAGGCAGGGCAGCCTCGACGCCCTTGTATTCGGACAGCGCAACCGACGGGCCGCCCGACGTGGAACCGGAAGAACTTTTGGCGGCCGGCGCGGCCGAAGAGGCCGAAAACGCGGCGCCGGGAATGCCGAGCGCAAGCGCCGAGGCGGCGCCGAAAGCCAATGCAGAGCACACTTTGCGGAATTTCATGTTCCGCCTGGAATCGTGAGACATAGGAACACCTCCTGTCGTTTTGCTGCCGTTTAGGAAATAGCTCAAAAACCCGAAGCAAGGACATCCACGGTTGCCGCCGTCAAGACTGGCGCACAAGGCGCCGCCGGCGCCGCAGGTCTCCCAGTAGTTTGCGCAATGGATCCAGGCCGACCGCCAGGACAAGAATGATGCCCGTGACGACCTGCTGCCAGTAGCTGGAAATCCCCGCCAGCCCAAGGCCGTTCTGGAGAATCCCGATGAACAGCACCCCTGCCGCGGTGCCGACGACACCTCCCACTCCGCCCGAAAATGCCGTTCCGCCCAGCAGCACCGCCGCCGCGGCCTGCAGCGGCAGCACCAGGGTGATCAAGGGACTGGCCGCGCCCAGCTGCCCCACCTGGACGAGCGCCGCGATGCCGGCGCACACGGCGCTCAGCGTATAAACGCCGATCAAAATGCGGGAAGTCCGGATGCCGGATAGCCTGGCCGCCTCGATGCTGCCGCCCGTCGCAAAGACGTCGCGGCCAAAATAAGTCCACCGCTGTATATAGATGCCGATGATCAGCGCGGCGATCATGATCCAGATGGCAATAGGAAGGCCCAGAAACGTTCCGTATCCTATGGCCAGGATCACAGGGTCGTCGACGGCCAGCGTGCGCGTATCGGACCAGATGTTCACGATGCCCGTGAACGCGGTCATGGAACCCAGTGTGACGACAAAGAAATTCAGTCCCGCCTTGCCGATCAGCACGCCATTCACCAAAGCGCCGCATGCCGCGGAAAACACCAGCACGATGGGGATTGCCAGCCAGCTGCTCATTCCCATGAGCAGCAGCGTCGCAAGCAAATAGCCCGAAAGGCCCATTTGCGACGCCACCGCCAGGTCGATGCCTGCGGAAACGACGACGAAGGTCATGCCCAGGGACACCACCCAAAGCACGGCGCTGCCGGTGAGCAGATTGCTGATGTTGGCGACGGAGAGGAAGCCGGGCAGCGCCGTCGAAAAAACGATGACGAGCACGATGTCGATGATGACCACCGCCGCATACCGCTCGGTGCCGCGGATGAACCGCCGCACATTGCCTTGCCGCGCGGTGCCATGCGCTTTTGTCTCAGCCATTGCGCACTCCCGACATCATCGAGGTGATTGCGTACTCGCTTGCGTCCCGGGCGGGAAGGTCGCCGACGATCCGCCCCTGGAACATCACCAGGATACGGTCGGCAAGCTGAACCACTTCTTCGAGCTCGGTCGACGCGAACAGAACGGCGGTTCCGCCGGTGGCGATCTGGCGCAGCAAGTCGTGGATCTGCGCCTTGGCCCTGACATCGACGCCGCGCGACGGCTCCGCCAGCAGCAACAGCGTCAGCGGCTTGGCCAGCCACTTTCCAATCACGACTTTCTGCTGATTGCCCCCCGACAAGGCCGACACCGGGCTGTCGGCGCCCTCCATACGTATGGACACGGACTCGGCGACGCGATTCACCAGGGCAAGCTCCGACCGGTCGGGCCGGCTCAGCCGGAAGCGATCCGAGGTGCCGGGAATCAGCAGGTTGTGCCTGATGCTCATGTTCAGCAGCACGCCTTGCCATTTCCTGTCGGCCGGAACGAATCCGATGCCGGCCCGGATGGCTGTGTTGATGTCGGCATGGGTAATGTCCCGCCCGTCGAAAGAGATGCTGCCGCGTTCGACCGGGCGCGCGCCGTAAATCGCTTCGAGCAGCTCGTTGGCCCCCGAACGCGTCAGTCCGGTGATGCCGACGATCTCGCCAGGCTGCACCGACAGCGTGGCGTCCTCGACATATCCGGCGGTGAAGACATGTCGAAGCTGAAGACAGGGGTGAGCTGCGGGCAGACGCGACGGCGCTCGGCCGGAATCCGTCGGCGCAACGGCGTCGCCCACCATGTCCGAGACCAGGGTGTCGCGCCCGGTGTCCTTCACGCTCCGGGTCGAGATGGTGCACCCGTCCCGCAACACCGTGACTTCGTCCGCCAGATCGTAGATTTCATCCATTCGGTGCGACACCAATATCGTTGCCATGGTGCCGCGCTTGCTCGCGCCCTTGACGGTACGGAATACAGCCTGGACTTCGTCGCTGGACAGCGCGCTCGTGGCTTCGTCCAGGACCAGGATGCGCGCCCGCATCGAAAAAGCCCGGGCGATTTCCACCATTTGCTGCTGGTCGGGGCGCAGGGTTCCCACGGGCGCGTCCTCGGGCAGCTCGAGCTCGAGCGAATCCAGGACCTCGCGCGCCGCGCGAAAGACCTGCGGCCAATCGATGGCCCCGAACCTGCCGCGGGGCAGCCTGCCCATCAGGATGTTCTCGGCCACCGTCAGGGCGGGCGCCAGGGTGGTTTCTTGCGTGACGGTGGAGATGCCGTGGCGCAGCGCGTCGCGCGGCTCCGCAAAGCTTACCCGCTTGTCGTCGAGAAAGATTTCGCCCGCGTCCGGCTTGAGCTGGCCGGTTGCGATGCGCAGCAACGTGGATTTGCCGCAGCCGTTGGATCCGAGCAGGGCGTGCACGCTGCCCGGCCCCGCGATCTTGAGCGACGCGCCGCGCAATGCCTGTATGCCGCCGAAACTGCGATGCACTCCACGCAGCTCGAACAAGCTCATTGCGCTGTCTCCACGGCGTCCGCGTCGTAACCGGTGGCATAAAAACAGCGGATGCCGGATTCGACCCAATTGGGTTCGCGCCAATCGGGGTGCCTGCCGCGGATGACGGGCTCCAATGTGGCCACGACGTCGTCCTCGGGAACCCCGGAACCTTTGAGTGCGGCAACCTGCCGGCCCATGTCTGTGAGGTATCGCTCGGCGATTTGAATCAATTCGATTCCGCCGATATCGCCATGCCCGGTAACGACGGTTTTGGGCCCGAGCGCGGCAATGCGCCGCAGCACCCGTATCCACTTGTTGCCGTTCACATCCGCATCGTCGGGAGGGAAAAACGGAACGATGGGGAAGACGCCCGTTTCGACCAGATCTCCGACGAACACCACCCGCTCCTCGGGCAGCCAGACGACCTGGTCGCCCATGGAATGGGCGGGCCCCATTTCGATGAGTTCGACGGCCCGCCCCCCGAGTTCCATGGTGAGCCTGCCGTCGTACACGAGATCGGGATCGACGAACTGGACATCGACCAGGCACTTTGCCACGTGCTCGCCGAACCCCCGGAACATGTCGAGATAGCCCGGGCCTTTGGCCCGCAGCTCGTCGCGCTGCCTGCGGTTGTAAAGTATGGTCGCCTCGCCGGCGAACACCTGATGGCCGAAGCCATGCTCGGGATGGAAATGGGTAAGCGTGAGGAACAGCGGCCGGCCCTTGGCGATTTCACGGGCCTTGTCCAGCACTTTGCGGGCATTTTCGCGCCCCATGCCGGTATCCACGACAAGCACCGAGCGTTCGCCTTCTATGATGCCCAGGTTCGGCACCAGCGGTATTCGATACTGGTCGGGAATGATCCAGACGCCATTCGCGATTTCGTGCAGGCCCGCCATATCGATGATGGGCGCGGGATTGGAGACTGCGTTTTGATCGGACATGACTATGGCCTCTCCCCCTCCGGTTTACTGAGTTTATTCTTGTCGGAAGTTTTTAACGACCGACGGTCATTTTTGTATCATCCTAGCAAAGCGGAATCCAATTATCAATACAGGATTACACTTCGGACTACACTTTTCATGCTTGCCTGATCACCACGACACAAGGCCCGTTCATGAACAAAGCCAAGCCGGCCATCGCCATTGCCGCCATCATTGCCATCGCCGCGTTCGCCTGGTGGCGATTCGGCCACAACCCGGCGCCCAACGGCCTCGTGCTGTACGGCAACGTCGATATGCGGCAGATATCGCTGGCATTCAACTCCAGCGAACGCATCGCCCAGGAACTGGCGACCGAAGGCGAACAGGTCAGGCAGGGGCAGGTGCTGGCCGTGCTCGACACCACCACGCTGACGCTGCGCCTGCGCCGGGCCCAGGCCCAGGCCGACGCCCAGGAACAAGCCTTGAAACGCCTGGAGGCCGGCACCCGTCCCGAGGAAATCGCCCAGGCCAGGTCGGCGGCCGCCGCCGCGCAGGCCCAGGCCATCCAGGCCAAAGAACAATACCAACGGCTGCGCAACGCCAGCGCCGACACGAACGGCCGGGGCATAAGCCGCGAGCAGCTGGACGCCGCCAAGGCGGATCAGGCCGTGGCGCTGGCCCGCCAGGACAGCGCCGCCAAGGCCCTGGAACTGGCCATCGCCGGGCCGCGCCGGGAAGACATCGCACAGGCCCGCGCCCAATTGGCGGCCGCACGCGCCGACCTGGCCCTGGCGCGGCAGCAAATGGCCGACTCGGAGCTCAAGGCGCCCGTCGACGCGGTCGTGCGCAGCCGTTTGCTCGAACCGGGCGACATGGCCTCGCCGCAACGGCCCGTCTATGCCCTGGCGCTGACCAGTCCGAAATGGGTGCGCGCCTACGTTTCCGAAACCGGCCTGGGCCTGGTCAAGCCTGGCCAGGCCGCACAGGTGCTGACCGACAGCCAGCCCGATCATCCCCTGCACGGCCGCGTCGGCTATATTTCCTCGGTCGCCGAATTCACGCCCAAGACCGTCCAGACCGAAGACCTGCGCACCAGCCTGGTCTACGAAGTCCGCATCAACGTCGACGATCCGGACAACCGCCTGCGGCTGGGCATGCCCGCCACGATTCGCCTGTCCGGCGGGGACGCCGCCCCGCGGGAAGCTCCCGCTTCCGCTCCGGATTCCGGCGGGAAACCTTGATGAACGCCCCGGCGCCCGCGCTGCGTGCGCGCAATCTGTACAAACGCTTCGAGGTCAAGGAAACCCGGCAAAGCCTTTGCGCCCTGGACGACGTTTCACTGCAGGCTCAAACAGGCGCCTTGACCGCCTTGGTGGGGCCGGACGGCGCGGGCAAGACAACCTTGATGCGCCTGGCGGCGGGCCTGATGCGGCCCAGCCAGGGAGAACTGGAAGTGCTGGGCATCAACGTAGGCAATAGCCCTCAGGCGGTGCAAGACCGCATCAGCTATATGCCGCAACGCTTCGGCCTGTACGACGACCTGAGCGTGCAGGAAAACCTGGATCTGTATGCCGATCTGCACGGCGTGCCCAAAAGCGAGCGCGGGCAACGCTATGCGCGCCTCATGGAAATGACCGACCTGGGCCGCTTCACACGGCGGCTGGCCGGCAAGCTCTCGGGCGGCATGAAGCAAAAGCTGGGGCTGGCCTGCACCCTGGTGCGCTCGCCCGACATGCTGCTGCTCGACGAACCGACTGTCGGCGTGGATCCCTTGTCGCGCCGGGAGCTATGGGAAATCCTGGAACAACTGGTGCAGCAGGAGCAACTGGCCATTCTCGTCAGCACCTCGTACATGGACGAAGCGGCGCGCTGCGCCCATGTGGTGATGCTGCACGAAGGCCGCGTCCTGATCCAAGGCGGGCCGGACAGCATCCAGCAACAAGCCGACGGCCTGTGCTTTGTCGCCACGCCCCTCCCGGGCCAGCCCGCCCGCCTCCTTCAAGCCCGCCTGCTCGACGACCCGAACACCCTGGACGCCGTGCCGCGCGGCGGCCAGGTGCGCTTCATCCGAACCGCGGACTGCCTGCGCCAGGGCGACCCCGGCCTGGCATCCCTGCTTGCCGGCGCCCCTTGTTCGCCGGCGCCCCCTTCGCTGGAGGACGGCTTCATGGTCGTCCTGCGCGCCGGCCAGCAGCGCACCGCGCCCATCGCCCATTCCGCTGCGCCTCCAAGCTCGAGCGAAGCCGGGTCAACGGCCCAGACCATCATCGACGTCAAGCAGCTCGTGCGCAAATTCGGCGATTTCACCGCCGTGGACAACACGACCTTCTCGGTGCGGCGCGGCGAGATCTTCGGCCTGCTCGGCCCCAACGGCGCGGGCAAGACCACCACGTTCCGCATGCTGTGCGGCCTGCTTGCCGCCAGCAGCGGCACATTGCGGGTGGCCGGCTACGACCTGCGCACCGCCGGCGCCCAGGCCCGTATGAAAATCGGCTATGTGTCGCAAAAGTTCGCGCTGTACGGCAACCTGTCGGTCAACGAAAACCTGGCGTTCTTCGGCGGCGCCTACGGCATGCGCGGCACGCGCCTGCGCGACCGCATCCACACCGCGCTGGAGCAGTTCCAGTTGTCCAGCCACGGTCAGACGCCCGCCGGCCAATTGCCCGGCGGATTCAAGCAGCGGCTTGCCATGGCCGTGGGCCTGCTGCACGAACCCGAAATCCTCTTCCTGGACGAGCCCACCAGCGGCGCCGACCCGCTTGCGCGCCGCGAATTCTGGCGACGCATCACCAGCCTGGCCGAGCAAGACACGACCATCATCGTCACCACGCACTTCATGGAGGAAGCGGAATACTGCGACCGCGTCGTCATTCAGGACGCCGGCCGCATACTGGCGATGGGTACGCCCCGGGAAGTGCGCGCGCAGGCGGGCGGAAAACAGGACGAGCCCATGAACATGGAACAGGCGTTCATCGGCATCGTGGAAGGCGCGCGCCGCGCCCGGCGGGATGCGGGCGGCGCGGATCCGGCGGACAGCCCCGGCGGACAAGCGCTCGCAGCCGGCAATACCGCGCCGAACGGGAGCCCGCCATGATCCCGGACGCGCGCGGCTTCTGGCGGCGGCTGGCCGCCCTGACCAAAAAAGAAACCCGCCAGTTGCTGCGCGACCGCGGCAATCTGCTGATGGGCCTGGGCCTGCCCATCGTGCTGATCGTCATCTTCGGCTACGGCATGAGCTTCGACGTCAAGAACGCCCCGGTCGCCATCGTCATGCAGGACAGCTCGCCCACGGCCCGGGACGCCGTCGCCGGTCTGAGCTTGTCGCCCAGCATCGCCCCGGTCATGGTCGGCACCATGCGCGGCGCCGAGCAGCTCATGGCGCAAGGCAAGGTCGATGCCATCGTGGGCCTTCCCGCCGATTTTTCGCGCAATCTGGCCCTGGGGCAGGCCCACATCCAGCTCGTCCTGCACGGCACCGATGCCAATCGGGCCCGCATCATACAAGGCTACGTCGAAGAAGCCCTGGCGCTGCGACAGGCGAAACAGGCCGACCGCAACGCGCAAAGCCCGCCCACGGCCATGGCGACGCTGGAACCGCGCCTGTGGTTCAACGCCGCCAACACCAGCACCTGGTTCCTGGTGCCGGGCCTCATCGTGCTCGTCGCCACGCTGGTCGGTTCCTTTTTGACGGCGCTGGTCATGGCGCGCGAATGGGAGCGCGGCACGCTGGAATCGCTGTTCGTCACGCCGGTGCGCCCCATCGAAATCCTGCTGGCCAAGATCATTCCGTATTTCTGCATCGGCATGGCCGGACTCGCATTGTGCCTGCTGGCCGCCCGTTTCCTGTTCCAGGTTCCGTTCTATGGTTCGCTGACAGCCGTCGTCGCGATCTCGATGCTTTATCTCCTGGTGGCGCTGGGCCTTGGCCTGGTCATTTCCTCGATCACGAAGAACCAGTTCATGGCCAGCCAGATCGCCCTGATCGTCAGTTTCCTCCCGGCCCTGATGCTGTCCGGCTTTCTGTTCGACCTGCGCAATATGCCCGCCGTGGTGGAGGCGCTGGGCCACGTGCTGCCCGCCACCCATTATCTGGAAATGCTCAAAAGCCTGCTCCTGGCCGGCGACATATGGCCGATGATCTATCGCCATAGCGCCGTCCTGCTGCTCTACCTGCTGCTGCTCATGGCCGCGGCCCGCGCCAAGACGCGCAAGGAGCTGGAATGAACCCCGCCGCCACCGCCGCGCGGCTGCTGGCCCTGTGCCGCAAGGAGCTGCTGATCATCCTGAAGGATCCGGCCAACCGCATTCTGCTCGTCGTGCCCATCGTGCTCCAGTCCCTGGTCTTCGGCTACGCCGCCACCTACGACCTGAAGCACGCCACCTACGCCCTGCTGGATCAAAGCCATGGCGCCGCGTCGACCCAGCTGGCGGCCCGCGTGGATGCCTCGGGCGTGTTCGAACGCACGGCCACGCTGCGCAACGAGGCCGACATCGCACCGGTCATCGATGCGCAGCAGGCCCTGGCCGTGGTGCATATCGGGCCGCGCTTCGACCAGTTGCTGCAACAAGGACAGCCAGCCCCGGTGCAGGTCATCGTGGATGCGCGCAATTCCGCAACCGCCAACAACGCCCTGGCCTATCTGGCCGGCATCATCGATCAATTCAACGCGCAATGGCGCCGGCAGCACGGCATGGACGGCCCGACCGTCGTCATCGATACCCGCGCCTGGTACAACCCCAACCTGGACACCCGCTGGTACATGCTGCCCGCGCTGATCGCCGCCCTGAGCATGATCCAGACACTCATGCTGACCGCCCTGTCGGTGGCGCGCGAGCGCGAGCAGGGCACCTTCGACCAGCTTCTGGTCGCCCCCTATACGCCCACTGAAATCATGGTGGGCAAGGCGATTCCTCCCATTCTGGTGGGACTGGCGCAATCCGCCTTCATCCTGCTGGTCAGCGTCTTCTGGTTCCGGATTCCTTTCGCGGGCTCGCTGGCCGCCCTCTTCGGCGGGCTGCTGCTGTTCACCACCGCCATCGTCGGCATAGGCCTTTCCATTTCGGCGCTATCGGCCACCATGCAGCAGGCCATGCTGTACGCCTTCATATTGATCATGCCGCTGATGCTGCTGTCGGGATTGGCCACACCGGTCGAGAACATGCCGCAACCCATGCAATGGTTCACCGCCGTCAACCCGCTGCGCTACGGCATCGACCTGGTGCACCGCATCTATCTGGAGGGCTCGGGCCTCGCCCCCCTGTGGGGCGATACCCTGCCGCTGCTCGCCATCTCGGCCGTCACCCTGCCCCTGGCCGCCTGGCTGTTCCGCCATCGCCTGGCCTGATCCCCGGCGCCGCCCGTCACCGCATGGCAGCGCCGAAGCCGCGGCTTACAGCGAAATCAGCTTGTCCCAGGGCGACTCGCCGCTCCAGTTGATGCATACGCTTTGACGGCGCATATAGCCCTTCCAGGCATCGGAACCCGCCGTGCGGCCGCCGCCGGTTTCCTTCTCGCCGCCGAACGCCGAACCGACGTCCGCGCCGGTCGTGCCCATATTGACCTTGGCGATGCCGCAATCGCTGCCCGCGGCGGAAAGGAAGTACTCGATATTGGCCAGGTTCGTGCTGTGTATGCCCGAAGCCAGGCCCTGGCGAACGTTGTTGTGGATCTGTATGGCTTCTTCCAGCGTATCGTAGGCAATGACCGAGACGATGGGCGCGAAGGTTTCGTGCTGGGCGCAATCCCAGCTAGGATCGACATTGGTCAAAATAGCGCCTTCCACGTAATAGCCGGGACGGTCGATGCGCTTGCCGCCGTAGACCAGCTTGGCGCCCTGCGCCACGGCGCCCTTGATGGTCTGTTCGTAATGATCCAGCGCGGCCGCGTCGATCAGCGGGCCGACCACCGTGCCTTCCTCGCGCGGGTCGCCGATCTTGATCTGGCTGAACGACTTCTTCAGCAGCTCGACCAGTTCGTCGTGCACGGACCGATGGACGATGAGGCGGCGCATGCTGGTGCAGCGCTGGCCCGTGGTGCCGATGGAGCTGAACGTCACGCCCCGGGCCGTCTGCTTCAGGTCAGCCGTTTCGTCGACGATGACCGCGCTATTGCCCGAGCATTCGAGCATGTAGCGCCGGCCCAGCGTCTCGCTGACCAGGCTCGCCACCTTCTTGCCCACGCCCGTGGAGCCGGTGAACGACACCAGGTTCACGCGGGGATCGCGCACCATGTCCTCGGCAACGGCGTCATCCTCGGGAATGAATAGGGAGAACACGCCCTGGAAGCCCAGTTCTTCCATGGCCTGGTTGGCCAGCTTCTGGACGGCAATGGCCGTAAGCGGCACCTTGGGACTGGGCTTCCAGATGACGGTATTGCCGCCGATGGCCGACAGGAAGCCGTTTTGCGCCCAGACGGCGGCGGGAAAGTTGTAGGCCGAAATCACGGCGGCCACGCCCAGGGGCAGCCACTGGTCGTACATGCGGTGCCTGGCGCGCTGCGACTGCTGGGTCACGCCGTACATCATGCGCGACTGGCCGGCGGCCAGCGTGGCCATGTCCGCGGATTCCTTGAGTTCGCTACGGCATTCCGCCAGCGACTTGCCGGTATCCAGCGACACGATGGCGGCCAGGTCGGCCATGTTTTCGTTGATCAGCTGGCCAATGCGCAGGACAAGCTCGCCGCGGCGGGGACCCGGCACCATGCGCCAGCTTTTCTGCACATCGACGGCCGCGGCGATGATGGTTTCGTAGTCCTCCCGGGTCGATGCCGCCACTTTGGCAACGGCCTTGCCGTCGGCGGGACACACGGCGTCGAAGGCGGACCGCCCTTCAACCGGCCCCCAACCCTTGGTATGCACGTAGGTGCCGGAGTGCACGCCTTGCAGGCCGAATTTTTCCAGGGCGCTATGGGTATCGAACATGGTGACTTTCTCGGGAGTGGATAATGGTTTCATGACTGTTGCTCGCTGTTTTTTTGCAGGAACCCGCCTATGGTTTCATCGGTGTGGAACACCGGCTTTTCCGCATAGTGGGGACCGTCGTAGATTTCAATCAAGACGCTGCGCTCGTGCGCAACCGTGGGGCCGTGGGCATTGCCCTTGGGATTCATGTAGAACGAGCCGGGGCGCAGGCGCAAGCCGACGTCGGTGTACTCGTAGTCGCCTTCCAGGCAATACATGAACTGGTTGGAGGCATGCGTATGCTTGACCGGAATGCGCCCGCCCTTTTCATAGTCGAGCAAGGCGATGCTGGCTCCGGTTTCCTCGTTCTTCCAAAGGATGTACTGGCGGAATCCATAATCGGGAAAGTCGATCCATTTATCCGGATCGAGCTGGTCGCGATTGATCAGGACTTCCAGCGACTTCATCGTGTTGGCGTCGAAATTCATGCTCATGTCTCCAAGGAGGGGCGGCCGTCGGCCACCCATTTGTCGTATTCCCGCCGGCTTTCGGGCGTGGCGGGAAACAGGCCGAACAAAGACCGGCCCCGCGCGATATGCGCGGCGGCGAATTCTTCGTACTCGACCGCATCGAATGCCTCATCGGCGATTTCCCCGGCCAGCGCGCGCGGTATCGCCACCACGCCCTCGCCGTCGCCCACGATGACATCGCCCGGATAGACGGCTACTCCGGCGCAGCCCACCGGGCCGTTCAACTCGATGGGGTGCATGGCGATGGGCGTGGCGGGAGGCGCGCTGCGCTGCTGATAGCAAGGCAGGCCTATCGCACGGATGGCCGGAGCATCGCGGTAGCCGCCGTCGGTCACCACGCCGCTCACGCCGCGCGCCCGCAGCCGGGCTGCCATCAGGTCGCCCATGGCCGCCGACCTTGCCATGCCCATGGCATCGATGACCAGCACGGCGCCGGCGGGGCATTCCTCGATCGCGCGCCGATGCAGATTGTCGTTGCGCCCATAGTTCGCCATGGTGTCGATATCCTCGCGCGCCGGCATGAAGCGCAAGGTATAGGCCGGCCCCACCAGTTGCGGCTGCTCGGGCGACAGCGGCGCCACGCCCAGCAGGTACACATTGCGGAACCCGCGCTTGAGCAAGGCATTGGCCACATTGGCCGTGCCCACGCGAGCCAGCTTTCGCCGGATCGCCTCGTCCAGCTGCGGTATCGCGGGCGCAGCGCCGCCCGCCGGCGCCGATGCGCTGGTTTTTTCTTCGGTATTCATGATTCACCTTTTGAGGGATCGCGGCGGCGTTTGCACTGTCGGCAATCGTCCGCCTCGTGCTTGGTCTCTACATAAAGAAATCGGCCTCGGGCTCCATGCCCCACTGCGTGGTTTCGCCCGCCGTGCCGTTGAATATCGTCGGCTGATGATCCGCATCGACCACGTCGCCGTCGGTGTAGTGCTCGATGCGGAAGCCGAATGCGTCCTTCCAGTAGTCGAAGACCTGGCTGCCAAGAAGATGGCGGCCCACGCCGCAGTCCAGCTTCCAGTTCCTGGAAACCAGGTAGTCGTGGCCGGCCATGATGGCGTCCATGTCCTGCACTTCGTAGGAGGTGTGATGCACCGTCACGGTGTCCGACTGCAGGATGAGCAGGCTGTGATGATCCACCGGCGTCTTGCCCCGGTTGCAGCGCAGGAACGTGCCGAATATCGGGCCGCTTTCGCCGGGAGGCACGAAATAATCGGAAGGCAGCAAGCCGAACCGTTGCTTGAGCCACGCCACGGACTCGTCGTGGTTGGACACGTGCAGCACAAAGTGGCCCAGCCGGATCACCGGGCAGGGCTCGCGCCTGACCCTGATGGATGCACCGACGCGCGGCTTGGCATCGCCGGCATTGAACACATGGGAGGCGCGGGCGGGCAGCGGCTTGGCCTTGGCCCGCCCCCATACGGCATTGATCTCGAAGCCATCCGGCATCGTCATGCGCACCTGCCAGCCGCCGCCCGGCTCGGAAATGGGCTCGACTTTCGAAGACCCGCTCAGGGCCGCCAGCTCGTCGAGGTCGTCGCGGGAAGAAACTTCGATGGCCGCGCCGACGAAACGCGCCTTGGGGCCCAGACGGGTTTCGTGGATGTGATGCTGCGCCCCGGTGCCGCGCATGTACAGGGCCTTGTCGCCGCGCTCGACGAGAAACAGGCCGAAATCCGCAAGGGTCCGCTCCATGAGCGGCAGATCCGGCACTTCGTAGATTACTTTGGCAATATCGATTGCTGTAGCCATGGGTAGAACCTAAGCAAGAAAATCAAACAGGACGGATGGCGGCCGCGCGTCGCCAAGGCGCGCGCAGCACCGCATCCGCGTCATTCAAAGCGGGCCAGCCGCCCATAGCGGCCGCCATGGAACAGCAAGGGCGCGGCACGGCCTTCAAGCAGCCGCAACTCGCAGACCTCGCCCACGAACAGCGTGTGGTCGCCGCAGGGATAGGCATGCCGCAGATGCGCGCCCAACTGCAGCACCGCGCCGCGAATCACCGGCGCCCGGCCCAGCCGCTCGAACTCGGGCGAGCCTTCGGCCATGGGCTTGCCGGCGAAATGATTGCTGGTGTGCTGTTGATCGTGCGCCAGGACGCTGATGCCGAAAAAACCCGACCGCTGGATTTTTTCGTGCATGCGCGCCGTGCAGGCCACCGACACCAGCACCAGCGGCGGCTCCAGCGAGCCGGACATGAAAGCATTGGCTGTCATGGCGTGAGCGTCGCCGTCGATTTCCGTCGAGATGACGACCACTCCGGTGGCGAACTGGCCCATGGCATCCCGGAACTGGCGCGGCGTGAACCGGGGCTCGTCCGGCAACGGGTTGAACATGCCGGCTTGCGCCCTGGACGCGGAAGTATTCAATGCAGTCATGGTTCGGCCTCCCGGCAGGTTCAGCGCTTGCTCAAAACGCTGACATCGTCGGGATTGACCAGATCCGGAACCGTCCAGCCGTTCAGGTCGTACTCGTCCATGCACGACTTGGCGAAGGCCTTGAACTTGTCCAGATTGCCCGATCCCTGCGCCGCCCAAAGATTGGTCAGGCGCGTCACGTCGTTGCTGCCGATGTAGTTGATTTCGTAAAGCTCGTGGCGCGAACCGAACTCCGTTCCGATGGCGTCCCACAAAGCTTTCATGACCTTGACGCGCTCGACCGCGTCGATGCCGCCCGAGCCGCGCACGTACTGATCCAGATAGCCGCGCACCTCGGGCTGCTTGAAATCGTTGGCGTGCGAGTTCAGGTAGATGAGGCCGCTGGCCACGATCTCCTCGATGATGTTCTTGATCTTGGGCATGGCAAGCTGGTTCATCACGCGGTACGCGCCGGCGAAATGCGCATCCGGACGGATCATGCCGTTCCAGGGCTGCGCGCTCTTGGCCATGGCGTCGGAAAGCGCCCAGAAGGTATTGCGCCAGGCAATGACTTCGCCCAGCTTGGACTGGACGCCGTGGAAGCCGTTGGCGCCGGTGATTTCCAGGGCGCGAGCCAGCAGGCCCGCAATAAAGTCCAGCTTGACGGCGAAACGGGTGCAGCCATGCATGGAGGCGCGCTCCAGATAGCCCGAACCGGTGTTGAACTTGTTGGAAAGGTCGACGTTGTTGTGCATGAACACGTCTTCCCAGGGGACGAACACATTGTCCAGCACCAGGATGGCGTCGTTCTCGTCCAGGCGGCTGGACAATGGGTAGTCGAATGGACTGCCCAGCACGGCGGCGCGGTATTCGTTGGACACGCGGCACAGCAGCTTGACGCCGGGGGCTCCGGTGGGAACGATGAACACGGGCGCGAACTTGGGATCCTGCATCGGCACCTGGGTAATATGGGCCACGAACGTATAGTGGGTCAGGGCCGAGCCGGTCGCCACGACCTTGGCGCCGCTTACGTAAATGCCCGCATCGGTTTCCTTGACCACGCGCACGAACACGTCGGAGCCGTCGGCGGTGGGGCTGGAGCGGTCGACCGGCGGATGCATGATGGCGTGGTTCACGTACCAGGTTTTTTCCTGGGCCTTGCGGTACCAATTGCGGGCGTTCTGCTCGAAGCCCTGGTAGAACCCGGCATTGGCGCCCAACGTGCCCAGAAAGCAGCCCTTGTAGTCGGGCGACCGGCCCATCCAGCCCCAGGCCATGCGCTGCCACTCGGCGATCGCATCGCGCGAGGCGACCTGTTCCTCGATATTGGCCGAAGCGCGATAGAAGCGGTGCGTAAAGCCGCCCCATTCGGTCGGCGTGGTCAGAATTTCTTTCTTGGCGGGATCATGCAGCGCGTCGTACATGCGCGCGATCATGCGCGCCGAATTGCGGAATGCCGGATGATCCGTGATCTTCTTTACGCGCTCGCCGTAGATCCAGACTTCGCGGCCGTCATCCAGGCTATCCAGATACTCCTGGCCGGTGAACGGAATGTAGTCTTTGTTCACGACGCCGCTGGATGGTTGCGTGGGTGCGTTCATAAATTTCTCCTGAAAACCTGTATGTTCAAAGCTGGACGGGCCGCCTGCGCAAACCCGCATATACCGTGATGCGGCGATCGATGAAACTCAAAAACCGAGTTGCATTCTCACACCCGCCATCCTATGTGTCGAATGAATAATCACTGGCTTTTTATAACCAAGCGGTAATGGCCAGCACACTCATCCGGTTCAGGCTCGATGCGCTAGCGGCGCGTCAAGGCCATTGCAAAAATCAGAATCGCGCCGATCACCATGGTTTGCGCGTAGGCGCCTATCTGCATCAGGTTCATGCCGTTCTGCACGAACACGATCAGCAAGGTGCCCACCACCACGGCCAGGGTGCGCCCCACGCCGCCGGAAAGCGTAACGCCGGCAATCACGCAGGCCGCTATGGACTCCAGCGGCAGGCACCGATGTTCGACTCGCCGGTATCCAGCCTCGCCGTCAGCAGCAGCCCGGTCAGGGCCGCCAGAACCCCGGCCACGGCAAAGGCGGCAATGATGACGCGCCGGGTGCGCACCCCCGACAGTTCAGCGGCGCGCAAATTGCCGCCTGTCGCGTACAGATGGCGTCCATAGCGCGTCCATTCGAGCAGCACGTAAACCAGCACGACCATCAGCAATGCAACCAGCACCGGAATCGGCACGCCGTAAAGCCGCCCGAAGCCGAACGAATTACCGAACTCGGGCGGCAGCCCGTAAACGGGAACACCGCCGCTGATGAACAAGGTAATGCCGAACACCACCGAGGACGAACCCAGGGTCATCATGAAAGCGGGAATGCGCAACACCGCGGTTCCCCAGCCGTTGACCAGGCCAACCAGGCCGCCCGCCGCCAGACCGGCCGCCATGCCGGCGACGATGGCCAAGGTGGGAGAGTCGGGCATCGCCACAAGAACCTGGGCCATGACCGTGGCGCCCACGACCGAGGCCAGCGCGACGATCATGCCTACCGACAGATCCAGGCCGCCGCAGATCAGCACGATCAACTGCGCCAGCGACACGATCAGCAGGTAGACCGACTGGCGGCCCACATTGGTCAAGTTTTCCAGGCTGAGGAAGCCGGGCGCGAAAATGGAAAAAATCACCAGAGAACCAATGAACAGGAACAGCAGGACGGCTGTCGACCTGTGCTGGCGAAACCACGGCAGGACTCCGGACTTCGCGCTGGGAGTAGCGGGCGTGGCGCTTTTGGCTATTGTCATAGTATTCATGGGAAAGCTCATTCAAAAAAACTGCTCGAGGATGGCGTGTTCGTCGAACTCGTCACGCCCAAACCCGGCAACCGTGCATCCGTCGCGCATGACCAGCAGACGGTGCGACATCCCGAGCAGCTCCGGCAGGTCCGATGAAATCAGCAGGATCGCAGCGCCCCTGGCGCTCAGTTCGCCGAAATATTTATAAATGGCCTGGCGCGCGCCGACGTCCACGCCGACCGTGGGCTCGTCGAACACATAGACATC
>JBEBXF010000018.1:0-19739 GCA_040391725.1 Eoetvoesiella caeni
CAGGGTCATATGGCGGGCGCGAACCCCCACGACCAGGGCAAGCTCGGCCTCCCAGTCCAGCTTGCTCGACTCCACGACAATCTCGGCGCCGGTTCCCACTACGCTGGCCGGCGACTTGATGAAATGCCATGGCGCCAGCCCCACGTCATGCGGATCGGGTTCCGGCTTCAGGCCCAGCATGCGCTCCATGCTTTGAACGTGGTCTTTGTAGTTGGCCCCCGCGCAGTAAATCGCCGGCGGGCGCGGAACCGGCGCGGCAAGCTTCACGCTGGACAAAGCAAGCCCGCCGTCCGGCGCCGACTTCGCGAACGCCGCCAGCTTGGGGCGGGCAGCCTCCCAGTGTTCGAGCACGTCGATCATCGAATACGGACGGCTGCCGCCCAGCACCTTCGAAAACTCGAATATTTTTCCATCCACCAGCACACCCGCGGCGATCCCGCCGTCCGTGTAGTAGCTCAGCAATTTATACGACATGAATACGCTCCTCTCCAGTCTTGTTCAAACCATGATCTCACACGTCACACGGGCAGTTCGGCATCGCCATGCGCTCGGACTTCACCCGTGCCGGAATCGATTTCGACGCCGTAGTCGCGCCGCGCCGACTCGATGCTGATATAGCCCTGGGCAACGTCGTAGGCCACCTTTTCCGCCGGGCGCAGCCGCGGGTCGCCGTATCCGCCGCCCCCGCCCGAGCGCAATCTCAGCGCATCGCCCTTCTTCAACCGGCGATGCGCGAGCTTGGCGTTGGGCAAAGCTTCTTCCCAAACCCCATCGACACGCACGCCCACCGAATTGCCGTCGGCCTGCATGCCGCCGTTCAGCCCCCAGGGCTTGCATTGCGCGCGCTCTATCGAAGTGTCGAACGAGAACGGCGCAAGCGCCTGGACGACCAGGTCGGCGCCCAGGCCGCCACGATGCTGGCCCGGGCCGCCGCTGTCCTGGCGCAGCGCATAGCGCTCGATCAATATGGGGTATTTGGACTCGATCTGCTCAACGGGGCTGTTATGCGTGTCTCCGTCGTTGATGCAAACCGTCACCGAAACTCCGTCCTCGGTGGATTTCGCCCCCCAGCCTCCGCCCAGCGGCCCGATGCTGGCGATATAGAAGCGCCCGTCCTTGGGTGAAAAGCCATGCAGGGTCGCCACGACCAGGTCGGCGTGGTGCCCGGCGATGACATGGTCGGGCAGAGCCGGCGCAAGCGCCTTGAAGATCGTGTCGATCACCGTCATGGGAAACGTCATCCACCAGCGCATCGGCGCCGGGCGCGTCGCGCTGACGATGCTGCCCTCGGGCACGATCACGTTCAGGGAACGGAAGCTGCCGTCGTTGACCGGATACCATTCGGGCGTCGTCAGGCACTTGTAGGCGACCTGGGCGCACGCGATACCCGTCGTGACGCCCGAATTGTAGAAACCGCTGACCTGGCGGCTGACCTCGGACAAGTCGATCGTGACCTGGCCGGCCTGCACTACTACCTTTACCCGTATCGGCACCGGCACGCCCAGGTTGACGCCATCGTCGTCCATGAACGATTCGGCCTCGTACACGCCGTCGGGAATCTTGCTGGCGTTGGCGCGCGCGGCGGCATCCGTGTGATCCATGATGGTGGCGATGGAGGCCAGCACCTCGTCCTTGCCGTAGCGGTCGAGCAATTCCAGGAAACGCCGCTCGCCCGTGGTGACGGCCGTTATCTGGGCGCGCAGGTCGCCCATGGCAAGATCCGGCAAGCGCACGTTGAGGGTGATGATGTCCAGCAAGTCCTGGTTGACCACGCCGGCGCTCTGGTACTTGAGAATGGGTATCTGCAGCCCCTCGGAATAAATGTCCGTGGTTACCTGGCCTATCGTTCCGCCCACGTCCAGCCAGTGCGCCATGCAGCAGGTGAACCCCTGGATTTCGCCTTCGTAGAATACAGGCAGGGTGAACGTGACGTGGTTGAGGTGGCTGCCCGTGATGTAGGCGTCGTTGGTGACGATGATGTCCCCGGGATGGATGTTCTCCAGTCCGAAGTGGCGGATCTTGGCCTTGATGGTTTCCGACATTCCCCGGATGAACATGGGCAGGCCCAGCCCGATCGAAATGGTTTCGCCCTGCGCGGTGAACAGCCCCACGGTGAAGTCCAGGGCTTCGTAGATGATCATGTTGTACGCCGTGCGCATCAGGTTGGTCTTCATTTCCTCCGTGACGGCCAGCACCCCGTTGCGCACCAGTTCAACCGTGATGGGATCCACATTGTGTTTTGCCGCGTTCATCGCTGTTCTCCGATCTCGATATCAAGGTTTCCAAAGGGATCGACCACGACGCGATCCGTGGGCAGCACCACCGTGGTCGACGCATGCTCTTCGATCAGGGCGGGGCCCTGGATGCGATCGCCGGCCTGCAAAAGCGTGCGGTCGTATACGGGGGTGTCCACGAACCCGGCATCGTCGAAGAACACCGGTTTTCGGCGAACCTGCGCCGCCGAAGCGTCCCGGCCGGAGCCCGGGCTGTGCTTTTCCTGGGGCGGCTTGAGCATCGTGCCCGCCACGGAAACCCGGACGCTGACGATTTGCGCGGCCTCCTTGGGCGCGCAAGTGCCATAACGCAGCAAATGCACGTCGTCGAAGGCGCGTTTGACGCCATCGACGTCCCGACTATCGAAAAGCGCCTGGGGAAGCTCGACCGTCACCGCGTGCTCCTGACCCACGTAGCGCATGTCCGCATAGCGCTTGATGTCGATGGACTGGGCACGGGTGGCGGAGGCCAGGATCGCATCCTGGCCGGCCTGCTCCATTTCCCGGTACAAGGATTCGATGCCGTCGAACGCCGCCTCGGACAGCGCCTGGAAGCATGAACGCACATAGTCGTACCGCAGATCGCTGAAAAGCATGCCGTAGGCGGAAAAATGCCCCGGCGAAAAAGGAATGACGACGCGGCGGATGCCCAGTTCCCGGGCAATGGCCGAGGCATGCAAGGGGCCGGCGCCGCCGTACACGATCATGGTGAAGGCGCCCGCGTCCAGCCCGCGCTCCGTCGTCACGCCCTTCACGGCATACGACATGGCCGTCACCGCAATCCTCAAGATGCCGTTGGCCGCCGTTTGCGTGTCCAGGCCCAATGGCTGGGCAAGATGCTCGTCCACCGCCCTGGTGGCGGCGTCCACGTCGAGCTTCATGCTGCCGCCCAGAAAACACTCGGGGTCGAGCCGGCCCAGCAACAGGTTGGCGTCGGTGACGGTGGGCTGGGCGCCGCCCCGCCCGTAGCAGGCTGGGCCGGGCATGGATCCCGCGCTGCGCGGGCCGACCCGCAAGGCGCCGCCTTCGTTCAGGGCTGCGATGCTGCCGCCTCCGGTGCCCACTTCAAAAATATCGATCATGGGAATCTGGATGGGCAGGGCCTTGGCGTAGCCGCCGATCAGCGCGCTTCCCGTCGTCAGCGGAACGCCGTTGCTGATCACGCCGGCCTTGGCGGTGGTGCCGCCCATGTCGAAGGCGATGGCCTGCGTGAGTCCCAGTTGAGCGCAGATGGCCTGCGCCCCGATGACCCCCGCGGCCGGGCCCGATTCCAGCATTCTTACGCAATAACGCTTGGCGTCGTCGACAGGGAAAAGACCGCCCGTGGACTGGACGGCATAGAAGTTGCCCCGGAATTCGCTTTGCTCCAGATGGGATTCGAGCTCCTGCAGATAGGACTCCACCCTGGGGCCGACGTAGGCGTTCGCGGCCACCGAGGAAGCCCGCTCGAACTCGCGGTATTCCTTCGACAACTCATGGGAAGCCGTGACGAACACCGAAGGTATTTCTTCTTCGACGATCTCCCTCACGCGCTTTTCGTGCGCATCGTTGCTGTAGGAGTGCAACAGGATGACGGCAACGGCTTCGACGCCGCGCTCCTTGAGCTCCCTGGCAATGTCGCGCACCCTTTGCTCTTGCAATTCCTTATGGACGGTTCCGTCCGCAAGCAGCCTTTCCTCGACCTCGAACCGCATGGATCGCTCCACCAGCGGTTCGTGCTTTGAAAAGTAAAGGTTGTAGGCGTCGGGCCGGTTGATCCGACCGATTTCGTAAATATCCCGAAAGCCCTCGGTGATGAGCAGGGCGGTTCGCGCCCCGCTGCGCTCGAGCAAGGTGTTGATGACGATGGTCGAGCCATGCAGGAAGATGTCGGCGTCCTTGAACTGGACTCCGGCGATGTCCAACGTGTCTTGGATGCCCTTTACCAGGCTGTCGTGCGTGGAAAGCGATTTGCCAAACAGCAGTTGCTTGCCGCTTTCGTCGAACGCGGCCAGATCCGTGAAGGTTCCGCCGATATCGACGGCCAGCCGAAGCCGGCGCTGCGCGGGTGTCGAAGTCGTGATGCTCATGATGCCCTGGAAAATGCTGAATCCGCTCCGTCGACTCCGCGCGGATTCATTGTTGTCAGAATAGCCGGAGCAGGCCTCGATGAATAGGTGTTGACAGGCCCCAGTACCTTCGCCCTACGAGGCGATTTCGTCCAGGGCCCTGCCCTTGGTTTCCAGCCCAAACAGCGCTACCGCCGCGCCCCCAATCACTGCGGCCCCACCAAACAAGATGAACACGGAATTGATGGAGCCGCCGGTAAGCAACGCTCCCACCACGACCGGCCCAATGATCGACCCGATTCTGAGCCAGCCGCTGGCCGTTCCCGCTCCAATGGCCCGTATCCGCGTGGGGTAGATCTCCGGGGCATACACATACAGGCCGGCCAATAGAAAAGTGATGAACAGCATGCTTATCGATGCGCAGACCATGACCTCGAATGCGGGAACCGCGGTGCCCGCATAAGCCAGGTAAAGCATGGGTATGGCGCCTCCGAAGAAGCCGATCATGAAGGTTTTGCGGCGCCCGATGTAATCGATCAGATAAATACCGGCGAATGTCGCCAGGAATCCCACGATATTGCTGAACATCCCATAGCGCAGGGCCACGTCCACCGGCAGGTGGTACTCGGTGCGATAAAGTGTCGGCATCCAGGCAATCAGGCCGTATCCGGTCAATGATGTGCAAAACGCCATGATCCACACGCCCACGGTGCGAGCCGCCAGGCCGTCGGTAAGCAGTTGCTTGAACGAAGGACGGCGATGAACGGGAGGAATGGTCACGGCCAACGGCGGCAGCGCCTCGCGTTTTTCAGCGGGCAGATGCCCTTCGATATCGGAAAGGATTTTCTCGGCTTCGCGGATGCGGCCGTTGGCAGCCAGCCACCGCGGCGACTCGGGCACCAGGCGCGGCAGCAACAGGCCGAGAATGATAGGCAGGGCTCCGATGAAGAACATGGACTTCCACCCGTAGGCGGGAATGACCCATACGGCGATGACCGAGGTCAGCAGCACCCCGAACGAAAACCCCGACTCCAGCGTAAAGATGATCCGGCCCCGATTCTTGGCGGGGCTGAGTTCGTTCAGATACGTGGCCGCAATGGGAACCTCGCCGCCCAGGCCGATGCCCTGGAGGAACCTGAATGCAACGAAGATCACGAAGCCCCAGGCATACGCCGACCCCAGGCTGAACAACCCCATGATCACCAGCGCATACTTGAACGCGGCGATCCGGCCGAAGCGCTCCGCGGCGGCGCCCATCAGCAGGGCTCCGATCAATTGGCCAAGATAGCCCATGGAGATCATTATCCCGATTTCGCCTGGTGACAGCTTCCACTGCATCGCCAGCACGGGAAGCACGAAGGCAATGGCAACAGCGTCGAAGGCATCGAAGACATGCCCCACGGCGGCCACGGCCAGCAGCTTCGCGTGCCAGCCGGAAACCGGCAGGCGCTCTATCCGCGCCGATATCAATGCAACATCGCGACGGCCCTCTTCCGCACTACTTAAACCGGTATCCGTGGGTTGGCTCCCCACCTCCCTTGGTATTGCTCCTTCCATGTCGTCTCCTTTTGGTGAAATATTTCACTTTTTTGTAACCACAAAAAACAGCAAAACAGTATTCGTGCAATCACCCTGCGTGCTTCTTTCCGCAATTGCGGCGCCGGTCCGGCTTTTTTGATTTAGATTTAGTGAAATATTTCACTTTTATATGAAAAACCAGGGAGCCGGTCGTTTTTCTAAAATTATTAAATCAGCTTTTATACAGATGCGCAAGAAAATTAACACATCAAAAAAACAGCCGGAACCGTGCACCGGCCGCCAGGGCCGCAAAGGCCTGTTTACACCGCAGCGTTGCGCACAGGCTTTCTATAGATACATCAGCACCGTTGCTCCCAGCACATTCATCAGCCCGATCAGAACCATGACCAGTCCGGCGACGGAACCCTCTTCGCGGCCCAGTTCGTAAGCCTTGGCGGTTCCCGCGCCATGGGCGCCCACACCCAACAAGGCGCCGCGCGCCAGGGACGAGCGTATCGGCAGCCAGGACAGCATGGATTGGCCGATGATGGCGCCAAGCACGCCGGTCACCACCACGAAAATGGCGGTCAGGTCAGGAATGCCGCCGATATCGCCGGACACCTCCATGGCAAAGGGCGTGCTGATGGAGCGTGGAAGCAGGCTCAAGCGCAACGCGCCGTCCAGGCCGAGCAGCGTGGCAAGCCCCCAGCCGGTGGCGATGGCCGTGGCGCTGCCCGCCACCATGCCAATCAGCAGCACCGGCCAATGGCGGCGCACGAGCGCGCGCTGCTCGTAAATGGGCACGGCGAACGCCACCGTGGCCGGGCCCAGCAGGCTTACCATCCATCCCGCGCCCTGAATGTAATCCTGGTAGCTGACATGCGCCGCCAGAACCACCGCGATCAGCAGCGCGGGCGCCAGCGCCAGCGGCGTCAGCCACCACCTGGCATAGCGCGCGTACAGCCGTTTGGCGATCACGTAGAAAACGATGGTCAAGGCCGACCACAACAAGCCATCGGCCAATGGCCTCATGCCGGATAACACAGATGCGACCATGATTCAGCCCTGCCCGCCGCCGCGCCGCCCTTGCCTGGACATCCACGCATAACAAGCGTCGACGGTCAGCGCCGTGACCGCCATGACGGTCACCGTGCCCGCGAGAATCACCAGAAGTATCTTCGCGCCGAGCAGGCCGATGAATTCGCCGTGCTGGGTGACGGCCAACACGGCCGGCACGAAGAACAGCAGCATTTCCGCCAGAAACCATTGCGCGCCGCGGCGCATGCTCATCGGGCTGATGCAGCCGGTCGCCAGCAAGGCCAGCAGCAGGGCCAATCCGACGATGCCGCCGGGCACGGGTAAATGCGCCAGCCGAACCAGCGCCTCGCCCAGCAGCCAAAAGCCGATGATCAGGCCGATTTGCGCAAGCCTTGCCTGATGCAGGCCGCGCCGGAAATTTACAGTGAGGGCACGTGTCTTCATGAATGGATCAACTCCTGTGAAGACAGTGTAGGTTTCGCCCAAATCATTCTACAAATGAATTATTAGAATATTTTTTATTCGATTTTGGAATAATATAAGGGGATCGGCGGCGCGGCTGAACCCGCCCGGACGCAGGCCGGAACGCCCAAACACGGCCCGGCGCGGCCTGGCAACGAACCAATACGGAGGATCCCATGGAGTTGCGCAACCTGCGGGCATTTGTCGAAGTCGTTCGCCAAGGAGGCTTTTCGCGGGCGGCCAAAGTTGTTTTTGCCACACAGCCCACGGTCAGCAAGGCCGTCAGGCAACTGGAAGAAGAACTGGGCACGCCGCTGCTCGATCGCATCGGCCACCGCCATACGCTGACCTCGGCCGGCGAGGCGGTTTACCGCCATGCCACCCGCATGCTGACGGCGCGCGACGAGCTTTTGTCCGAACTGCAGGACATCCAGGGATTGCGGCGCGGCACGCTGCAGCTGGGCTTGCCGACTATCGGATCCAGCACACTGTTCGCCCCGCTGTTTGCCATCTATCGCCAGCGCTACCCCGCCATCGACATCCGGCTGGCCGAACACGGCAGCGTGCAGCTCGAGGAAATCCTGCGGGCGGGCGATATCGAGCTGGCCGCGACGCTGCTGCCGGTAAGCCATGAATTCGAAAGCCAGGCGGTGCGCAAGGAGCCCCTCGTGGCGCTGATGCCGGCCAACCACAGGCTGGCCCGCCGTTCCTCGGTCAGGTTGGACGACCTGCGCGCCGAGCCCTTCGTTCAACTGGAAAGCGGCTTTGCGCTGAACCGGATCATTCTCCAGGCCTGCCATCGCCACGGCTTCGAACCCACCGTGGCCGCGCGCAGCGGTCAGCTCGATTTCCTGACGGCCCTCGTCGCGGCCGGGCTTGGCATTGCCTTTCTGCCACGCCTGATCATGGACGAACGCCGGCAAGCGGGGCTGGCCCACGTCTTGCTGGACGAACCCGACCTCAATTGGGATCTGGCCATGATCTGGCGCCGCGGCGCCTACCTGTCGCTGGCCGCGCGCGCCTGGCTGGAAATCGTGCGCGACGCGCATTCGAAAGGAAACGCGCCGGCACCGCAAGCAGAGCAGCGTCCACCATCCAGAGCGCCCAGGCCGCCATCCGCACGCCGCGGCAAGTAGCCGCAAACCGTGTCAAACATAGGGTTCCGGGCGGGCTCGGTGTTAAGATTATCAAGATCGATGTTGTATTCATCTCTTCAGAATTCCGGAGTCGGGCTCATGCCTTCACGCCCCATCTATATGGATTACGCGGCCACCTCGCCGGTGGATCCGCGCGTCGCCGACAAAATGACGCCCTGGCTGTACGAGCATTTCGGCAACCCCGCGTCGCGCACCCACCCTTACGGCTGGGAGGCCGAGGAAGCGGTCGAAGAAGCCCGCTCGCAGGTTGCCCAGCTGGTCAATGCGGATCCCCGGGAAATCGTCTGGACGTCCGGCGCCACCGAATCCGACAACCTCGCCCTGAAAGGCGCCGCACACTTCCATGCCGGGCGCGGCAAGCACATCGTCACGGTGAAAACCGAGCACAAGGCCGTGCTCGACACCTGCGCCGAACTCGAACGCCAGGGCTTCGAAGTCACCTACCTGGACGTCCAGAGCGACGGCCTGCTGGATCTGGACGCCTTCAAGGCGGCGCTGCGGCCCGACACCATCCTCGCCTCGATCATGTACGTGAACAGCGAAATCGGCGTCATCCAAGACATTCCGGCCATCGGCGACATATGCCGCGAACATGGCGTCCTGTTCCACGTCGACGCCGCGCAGGCCACGGGCAAGGTCGACATCGACCTGCAGGCTCTCAACGTCGACCTCATGTCCTTCTCGGCGCACAAGACCTGCGGGCCGAAAGGCATAGGCGCGCTGTACATACGCCGCAAGCCGCGCGTGCGCATCGAGGCACAGATGCATGGCGGCGGCCACGAAAAAGGCTTCCGCTCGGGCACCCTGCCCACGCACCAGATCGTCGGCATGGGCGAAGCCTTCCGCCTCGCGCGCCTGGAAATGCACGACGAGAATCTGCGCATCGGCAAGCTGCGCGACCGTCTCTGGGAAGGTCTGTCCAAGCTCGATGCGGTTTACCTCAACGGCAGCCTCGAACGGCGCTCGTGCAACAACCTGAACCTGAGCTTCGACTACATCGAGGGCGAGTCCCTGCTCATGGCCGTCAAGGATCTGGCCGTTTCCAGCGGCTCGGCCTGCACGTCGGCCAGCCTGGAGCCTTCCTACGTGCTGCGTGCCCTGGGACGCAGCCACGAACTGGCCCACAGCGCCATCCGCTTCAGCCTGGGCCGCTTCACCACACAAGAAGAAATCGACTTCGCCATCAAGCTGATCACCGAACAGGTCGGCAAGCTGCGCGACATGTCGCCGCTATGGGAAATGGCGCAAGAAGGCATCGACGTGCATTCCCTGCAATGGGAAGACGGCCTGAAATAAACAACGTAACCCGCAGCCGCACGGCATCTGCCTCGAGCCGGGAGTCCTCATGGCTCGCAGCCGGAGCCCCGCTACGCTCCAGGGTGGGAAAGCCCGCTTTGCGCGCCCGTCAACCATAAGCGGAACTTGGTCAGCGCAGCCTCGTTGCTCTGGTCTTCAGGATAGGCAAAGTAATAGGCGCCAGGGCTTTGCACCGACAAATCGGACAGCACCCGCAAGGCCCCACTGTCCAGAAGATCGTCGATCAGGAAACGCGGCAGCAGCGCCACGCCCTGCCCGGCGCATGCGGCGGCGATCAACATGGACTGCACTTCGAATCGGGCTCCACGCATGATGTTGATATGCGTGGCGCCCGCCGCGGCGCTCCATTCGCGCCACGCATCGGGCCGGGTCATCAAATGCAATAACGGCTGCCGCACGATCTTGTCGGCCCCGGCGCTTTTCAGCTCCCTGGCGATTCTGGGGCTGCCCACGGGCAGCAGAATCTCGCCGAACAGATACTCGGTTTTCGCCCCCGGCCAAGAGTCCGACCCGAAGTAGAGCGCGCCGTCGATGGACGCCTCGTTGAAAAGAAACCGGCTGGTCCTGGCATGCACATTGATGGTGATGCCGGGATGCGCGCGATTGAAATCGCCCAGCCTGGGAATCAGCCATTGGGCGCTGACCGTGGGCAGCGCCGCGATCTCCAGCACGCGCCCTTCTCCTTCGTGCGCCATGATTTCCAGCGTCTGCCGCTCGAGCTTGTCCAGCGTCTGGGCGATATTCGCACTGTAGACCCGGCCGGCGCGCGTCAGAATGACACGCTGGCGAACCCGGCTGAACAACGCCACGCCCAATTGCTCCTCCAGCAAGGCGATCTGGCGCGACACAGCGCTGGCCGTCAAAGACAGCTCGTGAGCCGCGGCGGTCACGCTTTCGTGCTTGGCCACCGTGGAGAACGCCAACAGCGCCCCCAGGCTCGGGATATTTCTACGCATCGACTTATTTCCAAAAACTTTACATGTGTGAAAAACAAATCGTTTGTCGCATGGGCGCATGCGCCATTACCATTTAATTCATAAGAACTTTCATGCGGACATCGTGTGAATATATATCAAAAATATCAACAACCCGAGTTTATGGCTGACTTGCCGGCATGGTTTCGTCAATCGACGAATCCTGAACACGGTCGAACTAGGGCCTGTTAACCCATATCAAGGCCCTAAGCAGTACTCGGCCACCCTCACGACCACGGAGACAAAACAATGCAAAATCCCTTCAAGCCTTACCTCAAGCCGATAGCCGCCGCGGCCTTCGCCGCCTGCTTCTGCGCTTCGGCGGCCCACGCCGCGACGGATCCGGCGCCGCTGAAGATCGGCGTCATCCTTCCGTTCAGCGGCGAGTTCTCGTCCTTCGGCCAGCAGATCAGCAACGGCATCAAGGTTTTCCTGAAGGAACACGGCGACGTGGTGGCCGGCCGGAAAATAGAAATGATCTACAAGGACGACACCGGCATGGCGCCCGAAATCGATCGGCGCGAAGCGCAGCACCTGCTCGTCGCCGACAAGGCCGAGATCCTGGCTGGCTTCGGGCTGACGCCCTCGGCGCTGGCGGCGGCCCCGGTCGCCACCCAAGCCAAGCGCCCGATGATCGTCATGAATGCATCCAGCGCCATCGTTCCTTCGCGCTCGCCGTACATCGTGCGCGTGTCGTCCTCGCTGCCCCAGACCGCCATCCCCCTGGCGCAATGGGCCGCCAAGCACGGCATCAACAAGGTATACACGCTGGTGGCCGACTACGCACCCGGCATCGATACCGAAAAAGCCTTCAGCAAAGCGTTCAAGGACGAGGGCAAGACCATCGTCGGCAGCGTCCGGGTTCCGGTCAGCAACACCGATTTCGCCAGCTACGTGCAAAAGGTCAAGGACGAAAAACCCGACGCCCTGTTCGTCTTCCTGCCGCCCGGCCCCGCCACGGTGGCCTTCGTCAAGCAATACCGCGAACGCGGCCTGCGCAAGGCCGGCATACGCCTCATCGGTACCCACGACCTGACCGATGAAACCCTCATCGACTCGCTGGGCGACGGCGTCGTCGGCACCATTACATCGGGTTATTACTCGCCTGCGCACGACTCCGACCTGAACCGCAAATTCGTCAAGGAATACGCCCAGATGTTCGGCCCCGACGACCGTCCCAACTTTCTTTCGGTGGACGGCTACGACGGCATGGCGGCCATTTACACGGCGCTCGAAAAAACCGGCGGAAAAACAGCGGACGGCGCCAAGCTGATCGATGCGCTCAAGGGGCTCAGCTTCGAAAGCCCGCGCGGCCCGATCAGCATCGACCCGCAAACGCGCGACATCACCCAGAACGTCTATCTGCGCGAGGTCAAGCGCGAAGGCAAGCATTTGGTCAATGTCGAATTCGACAAGATCGCCAACGTCAAAGCCGCCAAACCCTGAAAGGACATCATCATGGCAGTCAACAAGCAGCACAAGGAATTTCACACCATCGACATGGAGTCCGGCTGGGAGCAGCCGCCGGGATATCCGCCCGGCCTGAACGTCCAGCAAAAGGTCCTGACGGGCGGCCTGGATGAAAAAGCCAAGCGCGGCTCGCAGACCCGCCTGCTGCGCTTCGGCCCCGGCGTGTTCACCACCAAGCCCTTCGTGCACGACTATTGGGAAGAAGTGTTTCTGGTCTCGGGCGACCTGAGCGTCGGCAACGACGAAAACGGCGAAGGCGGGCAGGCGTTTCCACCCAACACCTACGCCTGCCGCCCCCCCGGAGCCTACCACGGCCCCTTCAAATCCAACGGCGGCTGTGTGTTGCTCGAGATCCACTACTACGATCCAGCCTGAGCGCAAACCAAGGAATTCACTCATCATGACCCAAGAAGTACCAGTCATCATCGCGGGCGCCGGCCCGGTCGGAATGGTTGCGGCGGCGGATCTCGTGCGCCGCGGCATCCCGGTCACAGTATGCGAGAAAATGGACAGCCTGAGCCTGGAGTCCCGGGCATCGACCTTCCATCCGCCGACCCTGGACATGCTCGACGACCTGGGCTTTGCCGAACCGCTGATGGCGCAGGGCCTGGTCGCGCCGACGGTGCAGTACAGCTCGACGGCCGACGGCGAGCTCGGCACCTTCAATTTTTCAGCCATCTCGGACCTTACCCGCCACCCCTACCGGGTGCAGAGCGAACAGTTCAAGCTGACGCGCATCATCCTGGATCGCCTCAAGGACAATCCCCTGTTCACCATCAAGTTCGGCGCGCCCATCGTATCCATCGGCCAGGATCCGGAAGGCGTCGACGTCGGCCTGCAGATCGACGGCGGCACGCAACAGCACCGCTGCCGATGGCTGATCGGCGCGGACGGCGCCAACAGCATCGTCCGGCGGGCCCAGAACATCGAGTTCGACGGCTTCACATGGCCGGAACGATTCCTGGTCATCACCACCTCCTTCGACTTCGCCTCGGCGCGCCCGGGCGTGTCGTCCGTAAGCTATGTGGCCGATCCCGTGCGCTGGCACTTCCTGCTGCGCATCGTCGGCGCGTGGCGGGTGATGATGCCTGTGGCCGCCGAAAAATCGGATGAAGAAGCCACCAGCGACGCCTACATCCAGGAATCGATGCGGCGCGTCCTGCCGCCCGGCGCCGACTTCGACGTCCAGCACGTAACGCTTTACCGCGTGCACCAGCGCGTCGCCAAATCGTTCCGCCTTGGGCGCACCTTCCTGGCCGGCGATGCGGCGCACATCAACAACCCCCTGGGCGGCATGGGCATGAACGGCGGCATCCACGATGCCCTGAACCTGTCGAACCGGCTCGGCCGCGTCATCCTCGGCGAAGCCGGCGAGGCCGCGCTCGACTCCTACGACCTGCAGCGCCGCACGGTCACGATGGAGGCGATCCAGGGCGACACCATCCGCAACAAGCGCAACCTGGAAGCCCGCGACGAGAACGACCGCAAGCAGTTCCGCGACCAGATCCGCGAAGCCGCCGCCGATCCCGAAAAAGGACGCAAGCTGCTGCGGCGCATCGCCATGTTCGACAGTCTTGAACGGGCGGCGTCCCTGGAGCCGGAAAAGGCCTGACGAACAGGCCGGCGGATTGCCCGCCCGGAACGCGGCGGGCTTCGGGCGGCGCGATGCCGCCTTCAACACTGGAACAGTGACAATGATTCTAAAGCTGAACATCGAAAGCCGCCGCGGCGCGGCGCCGGCGGACTTCGCCATCGACGACCTGGTCATCGCCGGCTGGGCGGGCCGCGACAAGGCCGCCGTGGAAGAACACATCGTCGAGCTGGAAGCCCTGGGCATCGCCCGGCCCGCCAGCACGCCCTTGTTCTACCGGGTGTCCGCCTCACGGCTTACCACCCTCGGCGACATCCAATGCTGGGGCGCGGCATCCAGCGGAGAAGCGGAAACCGTATTGTTCGCCGACGCCGACGGCCGGCTGCACGTGGGGCTGGGCTCCGACCACACCGACCGCAAGGTGGAGGCCTACGACGTGTCCGTCTCCAAGCAGATGTGCGACAAGCCTATCGCCGACACTGTCTGGCCCTTCGACGAAGTGGCGGATCACTGGGACAGCCTGATCCTCAGGAGCTTCATCCAGGAAAACGGCCGGCGCGTCCTGTATCAGGAAGGCAAGGTGGACGCGCTGCTTGCGGCCACAGAACTGATCCGCGGTTACACAGGTTCGGACTCGCTGGCGCCGCGCACCGCCATGTTCGGGGGAACCCTGGCCGCCATCGGTGCTATCCGCCCCTCGGCCAGGTTCGAGGCCGAACTGGAAGACCCCATACTCGCGCGCGTCATCCGTCTGGGCTATAACATAGTCCCGCTGCCCGTTTGACGACGGATCCACGATAAGGAATCGCGAAACCATGACACCCTCCGAACCCACGCTGGCCAGCCTGGCGGGCGATCTCGCGGCGGGCCGCAGCAGCAGCCGCGCCCTGACCGAAGCCTGCCTGGCCCGGATTCACGACGACAAGGGAAACAGCGGAAACGCCTTCATCCTGGTCGATGCGCAAAAGGCCCTGGCTGCCGCAAGCGCCATGGATGCTCTGCGGCAAGCCGGCGCGGCCCCCTCGCCCTATGCCGGCATCCCCATTTCCATCAAGGATCTTTTCGATATCGCCGGGCAAGTCACCAAGGCGGGATCGACCATTCTGGCGGATGCCGAACCGGCGACCAAGGACGCGCCCGCCGTAGCGCGGCTGCGCCGCGCCGGTTTCGTCGTCCTCGGTCGAACCAATATGACCGAGTTCGCCTACTCCGGCCTGGGCGTCAACCCGCATTACGGCACGCCGCTCAATCCCTGGGACGAGCAGGCGGCCCGGGTTCCGGGCGGCTCGTCCTCGGGCGCCGGCGTCTCGGTGGCGCGCGCCATGGCCCATGGCGCCTTGGGCACCGACACAGGAGGCTCCTGCCGGATTCCCGCCGCGTTCCTGGGCCTGGCGGGATTCAAGCCCACCGCCAGCCGCGTTCCCCGCAGCGGCGCCATACCGCTGTCCTTCACGTTGGACTCCGTGGGCCCGATTGCCCGCAGCGCGCAGTGCTGCGCCATCATGGATTCGATCCTGGCCGGCGAACCACCCGAAACGCCCGCCATCCCGCCTATGCGAGGACTGCGGTTCGTCGTGCCCACGACGGTCGCCCTGGATGCGTTGGATCCCCAGGTGGCCCGGGCTTTCGAGTACAGCCTGAGCCGGCTTTCCTCGCAAGGTGCGCATATCCAGGAACTGCCCTTTCCTGAATTCGGCGACATTGCCTCGATGAATGCGAAAGGCGGTTTTTCCGCCGCCGAAAGCTATGCCTGGCACCGGCGCTACCTCGAGACGCAGGGCGCCAGCTACGATCCACGCGTACGAATCCGCATCGAGCGGGGCGCCTCGCAAACCGCCGCCGATTATCTCGACACCCTGGCCGCCCGGGCGGCGCTCGTCGAAACCTCGCGGGCGCGCATCGCCCCCTACGACGCCATGCTGATGCCCGCCGTCGCCATCATTCCCCCCCGCATCGCGGATCTGGCCAACGACAGCGACTACAGCCGCATCAACATGCTGGCGCTGCGCAACGCCAGCATCGTCAACATGATCGACGGATGCGCATTATCGGTGCCCATGCACGAACCGGATGCCGCCCCGGCCGGAATGATGATAGGCGGCGCGGCGGGCCAAGACCGGCGCATCCTGGCAATCGGCCAGGCTGTCGAAGGCATGCTCCGCGCCCATGCCTGACCGCCTTTGCGGTTTGGTTCACCTATTGCGGGTCCGGCCATCCGGTAAAGATTGCTTACCGTAGCCGCCGCGGCGGCCTTGCGGGCGCCGCGCCAACCTTGTAGGCTCTAAACACAGGCATGCTGTTCGGCCAGGCATGCACCGCCGCTACAAGGGAAAGCCAATATGCCACGCTACGCAAAAGTCATTGTCGGAATCGTCCTGGGATTGATCCTGATAATGGCGGCATGCGTAGCCGTCCTGGCGCTCATGGACTGGAACATGGCCAGGCCGTGGCTGGGCCGCCAGATCAGCGAGCTCACCCACCGGCCGGTTTCCCTTGACGGCGATCTTTCCGTGCAATGGCTGTCCCAGCAGCCGGAACCCGCCGGCTGGGCGGGGTGGCTGCCCCGGCCGCAAATCACGGCCCGCAACATATACATCGGCAATCCAGCGTGGAGCACCTCGTCCCCGGACATGGGCAAGGTGGGCAAACTGGCGGTGACGCTGGACCTTGCAGCGCTGTTCACGCACACCGTGCAAATACCCAGCCTGGAACTGCAAGATGCCGACATCGTGCTGGAGCGCGGGGAAAACGGCGCCAACAATTGGTCGTTGACCGAGAAGCCGCCCGAAAACAGCCCTCCCCCGAACTGGAACCTCGACCTGCGGCACCTCATCCTGCACAACGTGGACATCCAGTTCAAGAACCCAGGCGCGAAGCTGGACGCCAAGGTCAACCTGAACACGCTGGACGAAACCACGGCGCAGGGCTACGGCATCGGCTGGAAAGCTTCAGGTACCTACAACAAGGCCAGGATCAGCGGCCAAGGCCAGGCCGGCAGCATTCTGTCTTTGCAGGAAAACGGCCAGGCCAGGCCTTACCCCATTCAGGCCTACGTGAAGGTGGGCGCCACCACCGTCGCCATCGAAGGTTCGATCACGCGCCCCACCGATCTGGCGGCGCTCGACCTTACCCTGAAACTCAAGGGCGCCTCGATGGCCGACCTCAATCCCCTGTCCGGCCTGGCCTTGCCGGACACGCCCGCCTATGCCACGGAAGGCAGGCTGACAGGCCTGCTCGACCCCGGACGCTCGCAATGGCGTTACGAAAACTTCAAAGGCAGAGTGGGCGCCAGCGACCTGGAGGGCAGCGTGGAATACCTGATGCGCAAACCCCGCCCCCTGCTCAAGGGAACGCTGCGCTCCAGGCTGCTGCGCCTGAAAGACCTCGGCCCGCTGATCGGGCTGGGCAAGGACAGCGACAAGCAGCCGCCGGACAAGGCCCTGCCGGCCAGCCCCATCAACACGGCAAGCTGGGACAGAATGGATGCGGACATCCAGTTTTCCGGCGACAAAATCGTGCAAAGCGAGCAACTGCCTCTGGAAAACGTCAAGGCCGACATCAAACTGGACGACAGGGTTCTGACGCTTACGCCGCTGGACTTCGGCGTGGCGGGCGGCACACTGGCATCGACCATCACGCTGAACGGCAGCGACCGCGACATCCAGGCCAGGATGAAGGTTTCCGCCCGCCACCTGAAGCTGCGCAAGCTGCTGCCGGGCGCCGAAAGCATGCACGCCAGCCTCGGAGAACTGCACGGCGACGCGGCGCTGACCGGCCACGGCCAATCGTTCGCGCAATTGCTGGGCACCTCGAACGGCCAGGTCAGCGCCGTCATCGGCAAAGGAACCGTCAGCCACCTGCTGCTGGAAACCGCGGGCCTCAACCTGGCCAACATCGTGCTGGTCAAACTGTTCGGCGACGAACAGGTCAAGCTCAACTGCATGGTCAGCGACTTCGACGTCAAGAACGGCCTCATGCAGGCACGCGTGTTCAAGCTGGACACCGAGGACGCCACCGTCGACATCACCGGCACGATCAACCTGGCTTCGGAAAAGCTCGACCTGGACATCAAGCCCGAAAACAAGACACTGCGCATATTCACGTTGCGCACGCCCTTGTACGTGCAAGGCACGTTCAAGAAGCCGGACGTGGGCGTCTATGCGGGCCCCATAGCCGCCAGGGCGGGCGCGGCCGTCGCCCTGGGTGTCGTGGCCGCACCGCTGGCCGCCCTGGTGCCCTTGCTGAACCTGGGCACGAACGAGAGCAACGGATGCGGCGCGCTGCTGAAAAAAGGCAGCGCAAAAGCCAAGGGGACGAGTATAAAATGAGCTTGATCAGCTCATTCAAGGAGAATGGTCATTATGTTTCCCACAAACACCGAACATCGTTCCACAACACCGAAGCTTGCGCAGGGAGTCCGGAAATCCGTGATGGGCGCAGCCCTTTTCGCGGGTGTGGTTCTTGGCGGCGCCGCTTTCGCCCAACTGCCGCCGGCCCAACATTCCGGAAGCATCGAATACGTGACCGGCGGCATCGGCATCGATGAATCCACCGCCTTCAAGCAAGCCATGCCCAAGTATCCCCTGGCACTGACGTTCGCCCAGAGGCTGGACGGCAAGGCGGCTTATGTTTCCGATGTCACCGTCGTCATACGCAACGCCAAGAACGACACCGTTCTGAACGCCAACGCGAACGGCCCCTATTTTCTGGTTCGGCTGCCGGCGGGCAAGTACCGGGTTTCCGCCACCTACGAAAACAAGACCCAGACCCGCAACGTCGACATCCAGACAAAGGGCTCGGCCAGGGCGGTGTTCGAATGGCATTGAAGCCATTGAAACACGCACCCTCCTCGCCTACGCGGGCTTGACGGCTTCCATCCAGGCCGTATCGACGACGAACGAGTTGTCCGCCTCAACCTGGAAATACTCCAGCACTTCCTGAGGCGCGGCCTGCAAAAGCGACACAATGGCGGCAACGCGCTCGGCGGGCGTTTGCATTCGTTCGACCCAGTTCGCGAAATTCAGCGGCAGCTTCCATTGCCTCGATGCCAAGGACTGGAAGCCTTCGCGCTTGAGCACCGCTTCCCAATCGGATACGGATCGGTTGCGGACATGCGAGGTGTCGCGCAAAAGCTCGATGGACTGCATATACGTCGTCAACAAGGCGTTTTGCGGTGTCACGACATCGATGACCACCAATTTGCCGCCGGGCTTCAGAACCCGCATGGCCTGCTCGACCACGGTCTGGATACAAACCCAATGGTGGGCGCTGAAACGCGTAAGCACGATGTCGAAGGAAGCCGCCTCGAACGGCAAGGCCTCGGCCGCCCCGCATTCGGCGCGAATATTATTCAGACCGCGCTCGGTCGCCGTGCGCTGCACCAGCGCTACCATTTCGCGCGAGAGGTCGAAAGACACGACGCTGTCGACGAACGGCGCCACAGCGAAGCTGACGTGCCCGGCGCCACAGCCAAGATCCAGCACCCGGGCGCCGGGATGCGCCTTGGCCAACGCGGCCAGATCCTGCAGATCCTGGCCCTGGGCATGCACGGCGCTGGTCAGGTAGGCGCCGGCCACCGGGTTGTATTGTTCTGAAACGAGTTGTGTCTGGTTGCGCATGATCGCCTTCCTGTGATGAACGATTTTTTATTCTAGGCGTTTCTCATACCTGTACAAGGCCATTGGAAATACTAGTACAAGAGATAATAGCCTCGGCGTGCCCGACATCGACATCCGGTATCCTGGCCTCTGCGACAAACAGTCAATAACACGCGCCCCTGAAAAGGGCTTACAGTCGAAAGCCGAAGCATTGTTTCATCGGCCAAAGGAGATCCACATGAACCATACTCATCGCGCGGCAGTTCTCGGCGGATTGCTGGCAATCGCCCTTCC
>JBEBXF010000019.1:0-19363 GCA_040391725.1 Eoetvoesiella caeni
TGGCGCGCAGCATGCCCATCATGCCGCCCGGCATGTTCTTGTCGCAGCCGCCGATGACCAGCACGCCGTCCATCCACTGCCCCTGCACGCAGGTTTCCACGCAGTCGGCAATGACCTCGCGCGACACCAGGGAATACTTCATGCCTTCGGTGCCCATGGCCATGCCGTCGGAAATGGTGGGCGTACCGAACATCTGGGCATTGCCGCCGTGTTGCTCGATGGCCTGAACCGCGGCATCGGCCAGGCGCTGCAGGCCGCTGTTACAGGGGGTGATGGTGCTGTGGCCATTGGCCACGCCCACCATGGGCTTGATGAAATCTTCTTCCTTGTAGCCCAGCGCATAGTACATGGAACGGTTGGGCGCCCGCGCCGCGCCCTGGGTGATATTGGCGGATCGCAAACGCTTCTTCGTGGTCATGCTGGGCTCCCGGAAAAAAGCCCAGTGTCGCACCGCGCCCCGCTTTTTTCAACCGGATTGCGAATAAGGGAATCCCGGCACACGCCACGCACAGCCCGACGAATCAAAAACGGAGCCGCCGGGGCTCCGTTTTTGATTCGCGGCAAGGCCGTTCACGACCTGCGTTTGCTTAATTGACCGACATCGCGCACCGCGCCCCGGTCGGCCGAGGTGGCAAGGGCGGCGTACGCCAGCAGGGCCTGCGACACGACCCGTTCGCGGTTGACAGGCTGCCAGGCCTTGTCGCCGCGCGCTTCCATGGCGGCGCGGCGCTGCGCCAGCTCGTCGTCGCTGATCGCCAGGTTGATGCTGCGGTTTGGAATGTCGATTTCAATGACGTCGCCGTCGTTGACCAGGCCGATATTGCCGCCTTCCGCCGCTTCGGGCGAAGCGTGGCCAATGACCAGCCCGGACGAGCCGCCCGAGAAACGGCCATCGGTCAGCAAGGCCGAGCTGGCGCCCAGCCCCTTGGACTTGAGATAGGACGTGGGGTACAGCATTTCCTGCATGCCCGGCCCGCCCTTGGGGCCTTCGTAGCGAATGATGACCACGTCGCCGGCCTTGACCTTGCCGGTCAGGATGCCGGCCACGGAGTCTTCCTGGCTTTCGTAAACGCGAGCCGTGCCGGTGAACGTGAGGATGCGCTCGTCCACCCCGGCCGTCTTGACGATGCAGCCGTTGGGCGCCAGGTTGCCGTACAGCACGGCCAGGCCGCCGTCCTGCGAATAGGCATGCGCTTTGTCGCGGATGCACCCCGCTTCGCGGTCCATATCCAGCGTGGCATATTGCCGATCCTGGCTGAAAGCCACCTGGGTGGGAATGCCGCCCGGCGACGCCATGTAGAAATCGTGGATTTCGTCGGTGGACTGCTCGCTTTTCACATCCCAGGTCGAAATCGCCCTGCCCAGCGTGCCGCTGTGAACGTTGCCGACATCCAGGTTGAGCAGATCGGCGCGAGCCAGTTCGCCCAGGATGGCCAGGATGCCGCCCGCGCGATGCACGTCTTCGATATGGTATTTTTCGGTGGCCGGCGCCACCTTGCACAAGCATGGAACCCGGCGCGAAATGCGGTCGATGTCCGACATGGTGAAGTCGACGCCCGCCTCCTGGGCCGCCGCCAGCAGGTGCAGCACGGTATTGGTGGAACCGCCCATCGACACATCGAGCGTCATGGCGTTTTCAAAGGCCTGGAACGTGGCGATGCTGCGCGGCAGAACCGAGTCGTCGTCGTGTTCGTAATAGCGCCGGCACAAATCCACCACCAGCCGGCCGGCTTCTTCGAACAGGCCTTTGCGGCGCGCGTGCGTGGCCACCACCGTGCCATTGCCGGGCAGCGACAAGCCCAGGGCCTCGGTAAGGCAGTTCATGGAGTTGGCCGTGAACATGCCCGAGCACGATCCGCAAGTCGGACAGGCGCTGCGTTCGATCTGGGCGACTTCGACATCGCTGACGGCGCTGTCCGCCGCCTTGACCATGGCATCGACCAGGTCCAGCTTCTTAACCACCTTCTTGCTGGACGGATCGATGATCTTGCCGGCCTCCATCGGGCCGCCCGACACGAACACCACCGGAATATTGAGCCGCAGGGCAGCCATGAGCATGCCCGGGGTGATCTTGTCGCAGTTGGAAATGCAGACCATGGCGTCGGCGCAATGCGCATTGACCATGTATTCGACCGAGTCGGCGATGAGTTCGCGCGAAGGCAGCGAATACAGCATGCCGCCATGGCCCATGGCAATGCCGTCGTCCACGGCGATGGTGTTGAATTCTTTGGCGACGCCGCCCGCCTGCTCGATCTGGCGCGCCACCAGCTGCCCCATGTCCTTCAGATGCACGTGCCCCGGCACGAACTGGGTGAACGAGTTGACGACGGCGATGATGGGTTTGTCGAAGTCGCCGTCTTTCATGCCGGTGGCGCGCCAAAGAGCACGCGCGCCTGCCATGTTGCGACCGTGAGTGGAAGTGCGGGAACGGTATTGCGGCATCTATTTCTCGAGCAAAGGACAATGAGGTAACCCCGAATCATAACAAGGATCACCGTTTTCCCCCGAATATATCCACACGCAACCAGGATGAATACGGGCGAAGCCGCCTGTTTAAAAAGCAAAAAACCCCGAAAAAACAGGGTCTTGGAAATGGAACGCGCAATGACTGATGCGCAAAGGGAGGGCTGCCGCCACCCCACGTGCCTGGCTTCCCCGATGGCGGTCGGACACACGCTGCGGCACTTGCGGGAAACCGCAGTTCCCCACAGCGCAAACGGCCCGGCCCGTCGGGCCAGGCCGCGAAAGCCGCGGCTTGCCGCCGCGTATTATTTATTTTGCCTTGAGGCAGCTGCTCATGAATGTCTTGCGTTCATCGCCCGTTTTGCCCTTGGCTTTGGCGTTGCAGTCTTTCATGCGCTGCTGGGACGAACTAAGCTTCTTTGTGCCGGCAGCGCTCTCGCCCTTCAGGCAGGAACTCATGAACGCCTTGCGTTCGTCGCCCGTTTTACCTTTTGCCTCGGCGTTGCAGGTCGTCATGCGCTGTTGCTGGGCCGTCTTGCCGTTGGCGGGAGCCGCCGTGGTGGAGGCCGCCTGGGCCATGACGGGAACGGTTAGCACACCACCCAATACAGCGGCGAAAGCCGCGGCGCGAATCGAGAAACGCATAAAACACCTCCTGTTCATAGGAAAACGGGTGTGAGTATATTGACGCGAAGCTTTCACGCGCACAAGCCTTAGTGCGTTTCAACACTGCCTTTTTTGCAACAATTTTTAGAACAAAGCGCCCGCGCATGCACGAGGCAAGCCCGGAGCAACGTCAATGCGCCGCGCAAGATCGCATCGGACGCCCAGCGCCGACTGTTCCACATTGGAACAGAAAGGCCTGCGGGTAAACCCGAAATTTTTGACCACCCTCCCCGCTTTCTAGAATTTGCCTGACGGCATAACGCCTTCGCCTCTCCCCGCATCTCAACAAGACGGCCATCACATGGCACAGAATTCGGAGGATCATCATGAAAACCACATTAATCATCGACAATCAGGAAGTCCTGTCCACGAGCGGCGCGACTTTCGAGCGACGCCATCCAGTAACCGACGAGACCGTGACCAGCAGCGCGGCGGGCAACGTCAAGGATGCCTTGAACGCGGTAGACTCCGCACAAACGGCATTCCAATCGTGGCGGCATTCAAGCCCCTCGGAGCGACGCCGCATACTCCTCACGGCCGCCGATATACTCGAGGGCAAAACCGATGAGTTCATCAGCGCCATGGCCGCCGAAGTGGGAGCCTCCGCGCTTTGGGCCGGATTCAACGTATATGCCGCCGCCAGCCTTTTTCGGGAAGCGGCAGCTCTGGCCACACAGATCCAGGGTGAAACAATACCCACGGACAAGCCAGGAGCCTTGTCGATGACGGTCAGGCAACCCGTTGGGGTGATCCTCAGCATCGTCCCGTGGAATGGCCCCGTGGTGCTCGCCGCCCGGGCCATCGCCTATCCTGTGGTATGCGGCAATAGCGTGGTGTTTCGCGCTTCGGAGGCGAGCCCGCGCACGCATCAGCTGGTTGCGCAGGCATTGGTGGAGGCCGGACTTCCTCCCGGCGTGTTGAACTTCGTCACGAATGCTCCCGAAGACGCGCCGGAAATCATCGACGCCCTGATCGCGCACAAGGCCGTACGGCGCATCAACTTCACAGGCTCCACTCGAGTCGGCCGCATCATCGCCCAGAAAGCGGCGGGCCAGCTCAAACGCTGCCTCCTGGAGCTTGGCGGCAAATCCCCATTGGTGATTCTGGACGACGCCAACATCGACGAGGCGGTGAAGGCGGCGGTTTTCGGCTCGTTTCTTTATCAAGGACAAATCTGCATGTCTACGGAACGCATTGTCGTCGATGAAAAAGTCGCCGATGAGTTCGTGGAAAAATTCGCCGCCCATGCCAAAAAGCTGGTATCGGGCGATCCGCGCGTCAATCCCGACTGCGTCATCGGCCCGATGGTCGCAAGCAGCTCGGGAGCCCGCTTGAATGCAATGATCGACGACGCCGTGGCCAAGGGCGCGCGCATAGCCGCCGGCGGGAAGGCGGACGGCGCCGTTATGCCGGCCACCGTCATCGACCACGTCAAGCCGGGAATGAGTATTTACGACGACGAAACTTTCGGGCCGATTACAACCGTGGTTCGGGTAAAAGGCGTGGATGAGGCCATCGCCACCGCCAACGATACCTCCTACGGTCTGTCCTCGGGGGTGTTCGGCCGGGACGTGACGCGGGCGCTGAACGTAGCCATGCAGATAGACGCCGGGTCCTGCCACATCAACGGCGCAACGGTGCAGAACGAGGCTCAAGCTCCATTTGGAGGAACCAAAGACAGCGGATACGGCCGGTTCGACGGCCGCGCGGTGATCGACGAGTTCACGGAGCTTAAATGGATAACCCTGGAGCCTTCCGTGCAGCAGTATCCGGTCTGACCCTTCCCGCCCCGCGGCCGGCCTGGCGGCGTCAGTCCGGCCGCCGGGCTTTTTCTTCGGCGCGCAACCGCCGATAGACCAAGCCCCTCGAAACCCCCAGCATCCTGGCCGCTGCCGCGATGTTTCCGCCGGTTTCTTTCAGGGCTTTGCGTATCAGATCCGTATCGGCTTCCCGAAGGCTGACGGGCCGGTCTTCGGATAGGGAAGCGGCGTCGGCCGGCGGCCGATCGCCCTCGCCGGCGACGCGCCCGGGATCAGGCGCCGTGTTGTCTTCCGACACCGCCCGCACTTCGCCCAAGGCCGATCCGAAAAGTTTTCCGTAGCCGTCCCCGGCGGTTATTTCCACTTGCACGTACATCAACAACCCCGTCGGCAGCCTGCGCGCGACGGGCCCGGACAGCGAGACAAGCTCGCGAAGCCCGCATCCCAGAAGAGACTCGACATCGTCATGGGTATCTTCGGTGATGGTATCGGCCAACCCCAGAAAGCGCGAAGCAACCGCGTTCCTCCAGACCACGTTACCGGCGAAATCAACGCCTATCAGGCCCGACATCGGCGTATCCAGCAGGGACGGCGAAATCTGCATGCGAACCACGACCAGCTCGCGGGACTGCGCTATCAGCAGCCTGTTTTCGACCGAGGCCGCAAAGACGCCCACCACCGAAGCCGCATCGAAGGTAAAGGCCTTTTCCTCGCTGGATATATCCAGGATGCCGGCCAATTTCCCGTGAATGTCGCGTATTGGCGCAGCGGCGCAATGCATCGTATTGCTTGTGTCGAAAAAATGCTCCGGCCCCAGGACACTGATTTTCCGGCCTGTACGCGCCACGATACCGGGAGCGGTCGTTCCCACGGCCTCCTCCGAAAGATTGACGCCCAGGCGAGTAGACAAGGGAATGATCTTCTCGTGGCACCGCCCCACGCAGGCGGATCCAATAATCACCCCTGAAGAATCCATCAGCATGGCCGCACAGTTTGTCGCCCCCAATGCCGCTTCGATCAACGGCGCTTCACGGTTCCACGACTCCAGCAAAAAATGGCTTCGTTGCATGGCTAATTGCACCCGGCTTTGCGAAACCTGCAGAAACTCCATGGCATTGCGAGGGTTCTGGTGAGCCCGCAGACAGCGTGTCCATGACTGGAATATTGCCTCGTTCACCACTCCCGAAGGAGGCTGGCCGTCTTCAAAATATTTTTGGCGCGCAAGCGTGACGCGATCGGAGTGCGTGGAGAAAAAAGGCGAATGCATGGGCTTGTCTCTTGGTTGGCGAGGCTGCAAAGGCCAAGATAGCCGCAACGCGCGCCTGAGAGCCAGAGCGCTTGTCCGCATTGGGCTTCCTGTAAGACTTTCAATTTTTAATCCCGACGCAAAAAAAGTAAATAGATAATCAGCGGGCCGTTGCGCGGCGCACGCCGAAAGTCGTTCTTTTCATGGAGGTCCGTCCTTTCCCGCAGACTGTCCGCCTCGCACATTGTTGCCGCCCGCGTTCCTAGCCCTCCTCGTAGGCGAAAATCATCTGGCACAGAAAATCGATTTCCTCCGTCGAGCCGAGCTTGCCGTCGTGCAAATGGTAATTGAGCGCATAGCCATCGAACGCCATCAACAGAAACGTCGCGATGGCTTTATGCTGGGCCCGCTTCAAACCGGGCAGGCAGCCCGCCAGCATCTTGCTCAGGCTTTGCTCTATGGAAATGCGCAAGCTCGAATCGTATTTTTCCTTTGTGCCTTTGGCCGAGAGCGCCTCGATCAGGTTGTTGCAAAACCCGTTGTCCGCAGCCGGGAATTCCAGCCACATGCTCAGGAATATTTGCTTCAGTTTTTCCTGGGGCGTCGCGCAGGCCTTCAGCGACGCCTTCAATCCTTCCAGGCGCTCCGCGAACCACTTTTCGTAGATGCAACTGAGGATGTCCAGTTTCGAGCCGAAATAGACGTAGATATTGGCCGGCGACACCCCCGCCCGCTTGGCGATCTGGGGAATGCGCGTGCCCGAATAGCCATGCTCCATGAACAGCTCGTAGGCCGCCTGCGTGATGGCTTGCTCGACCTCGACCTTCTTGACTTGAACCACGATGACTCCTTGCTAGTGTGCTGTTTGGTTAGTTCGGGTATTTAAATTCGGATGCATGGACTTGTCAGGCAAGGCGCCAACCGCAGGGATAGCCGTAGCTATCCCGAGAATTGGCAACGCCGCATGGCAAGTTCAGGCGCCGAAGTTAAGTATGCGGATTAGCCAAACAGCACACTAAGGCTCCACTACCTGCAGCTCAGCAAACCGGCTGGATCAATGAACCGGCCCGCACAACGGCCTGATCATCAAAAAAAATCCGTTGACATACAACAGGGTAAACCACGATATGACGCGCTTGTTCAATTATGCATAATAAAAACGAACATAATTCGTTATTGGAAAAATCGCACTTCGGCGCCTTCGCCATCAACCAAGCAAAGAGAGCTAACCGCCATGACACCATCGGATCTCAGAACACGGCTCACCAACCCCGGCAAGCTGCCGGGGTTGTTCAAAAAGCAATTTGAACTCTGCCGGATCGGGCCTGGGCAAACCATCGCCATCGTCAGCGACCTCGGCACGCGCAACGAGTACATCGAGGCGGCATTCGCAGCCGCCGACATGCTCGGCGCCGATATCTACGAAATGCGGGTCAACGCCATCCCCGGCTGGGCCAATGTGGGCGTGCCCACCATCGGCCAGTGCAAGGGCACCCTGGAGGCGCTCAAGGCGTGCGACATGATCCTGATCTTCCACGTCCCGCTGTTTGCAAGCTGGCTCAAAGAGGTCATGAACTGCGGCGTGCGCGTGCAGATGATCATCGACGCGCCCGACGACCTTTTCGCCCTGCAGGCCCCACCGGGCCTGAAGGAAGCGGTCATGTACGCGCACCGCCTTTACGAAAAGACCCGGAACGTCCGCGTCACCAGCAAGGCCGGCACCGACCTCACCTACTCCTGCGGCGAATATCCCGTCATGAGCCAGTACGGGTTTGCCGACGAGCCCGGCCATTTCGACCACTGGGGCGTGGGCCTGATCCACACGTTTCCCAACGAAGGCAGCGCCAACGGCCGGGTCGTCGTGCAGCCGGGCGACGTGGTCATCCTGCCCTATTGCCGCTATGTCCAGGACCAAATCGTCATTGAAGTCGCGGACGGCCACATCCAGTCCATTGAAGGCGGTCTGGACGCCGCCCTGATGCGCGAATGGCTGGCCGACGGCAAGGCGCACGACGACGACAAAGACCCCTATGCTATTTCGCATTTGGGCTGGGGCATGAACCCACAATGCCGCTGGGATTCGATCGCCCTGTATGGAGACGGCCCCGAACGCAGCCGCGCCGCGTCCCGCTGCTTTCCCGGCAACTTCCTGTTTTCCACCGGACCCAATACCCAGGGCGGCGGCAAGCGCACGACCCGTGGGCACTACGACCTGCCCATGCGCAACTGCTCCATCGACCTGGACGGCAACCGGGTGGTCGAGGAAGGCCGGCTGATCGACCCCAAAATGATCGTCCCGCGCGAGGTCCGCTGACCATGAAGATCGACGCCTACCCCGCCCAGGAACCGCACTCGGAAGGCATGGCCGCCTATCACCGGCACTTGATGGCGCTGGCCGAAGGCCTGCACGGCCGCGAAGCGCAATACGGCGCGGATCCGTACCAGAGCATCGTCGTCTTCCCCGCCGAAAAGCCCAGCGGAAAAGTCCTGCTCTTTTTTCACGGCGGGGGCTGGACCAACGGCTACAAGGAATGGATGGCCTTCATGGCGCCGGCGCTGAACCAGTTGGGCATCACCTTTGCCACCGCAGGCTACCGGCTGGCGCCGCAGCATCTTTTCCCGACAGGGCTCGATGACTGCGCCGCGGCACTGTCCTGGCTAAGCGACAACGCCGCGCAGTTCGGCGGCGACCCAGGGCGGATCTTCGTCGGCGGCCATTCCGCCGGCGGCCACTACGCTGCGCTGCTCAGCGTCAACGAAGCCCGCCGCCCCGACCGGGACCTTCCCGCCCTGATCCGCGGCTGCGCCCCCGTTTCGGGCGTGTACTACTTTGGCGACGACTCGGGCATGGCCGTACGGCCCCGGTTCCTGGGCGCCCCGGAGCTGGGCAACGAGGCTGCGGCATCGCCGCTTTTGCAATTGACCACGCGCACCTGCCCGTTCCTGATCACCTATGGCGAGAACGATTTTCCGCACCTCATACGCCAGGCGGGGCAAATGGCCGATGCATTGCGGCAGACGGGAACGGATGTCCAGACCCTGGAACTGCCCGGCTGCAACCACTTCACGGCAAGCTATGCCGCCGGCGAGGTCGGCGGCATCTGGCCAAGCCGCCTCGACGACTGGATGAGTTCGGTGGCCGGATAAACACCGTTCCCATTCCTCAACCCTTGTTGTTCCTCGGGACCTGCCGACACTGAAGCCTCGCACAGGCCCTGACCGTTGTTGATTGAAACCCTAACCACCCACTTACGGAGTCTGCAATGAAAACTCGACGCTTCTTCATAAAGGCTGCCCTGGCTTGTTCGATCATGACAGGCATGTGCGCGCCGGTTCTCGCGCAAGAGCCGCCGGTGCGACTCGGCTATTCGATGTCGAATACGGGGCCGTTCGCCATCGCGGCGCAAGAGCAGCAAAACGTGTACCAGATGTGGAAAGACGAGATCAACGCCCGAGGCGGGCTGGATGTGGCGGGCAAGAAGCGGCCCGTCGAATTCGTGGAGTACGACAACCAGTCCAAACCCGATCAGTCGGTACGCATCTACGAAAAGCTCATTACCAACGACAAGGTCGATTTGCTGCTCGCGCCCTGGGGAACTCCGTTCCAGATATCGCTGGCGCCGGTTCTTGAAAAATACAAGTTCCCGGTGGTGGGCAACACGGCCGCCTCGGTCGCGGTGCGGCAGATGCATGCGCATTACATCTGGTTTCCGACATCGGCCGTCCCCGACAAGATGGCGGTCGCCCTGACCGAGATGATGAAAAAGAACAATGTGAAGACGGCGGCGGTCATCTCGAACATCCTGCCGTTCACCAAGGAAATCAAGAACTACCTGGACCCTCAGCTTAAAAAAGCCGGCATTACCGTCAACTACGAAACCGAATACCCGCCCAGCATCAAGGACATGACGTCCATCGTGACGCAGGTAAAAAATGCCAATCCCGATGCCGTCCTGGTTCTGTCCTACCCTTCCGACTCGATCCTGTTCGAAAAGCAGGCCAACGAAATCGGCATTGCCAGCCCATTCCAATTCATCGCGGTCGGGCCGTCCACCGCCGCATTCCGCCAGGCTGTCGGCAAGGCCGCCGATGGCACGGTCACCCTGGGCCACTGGTCGCCGGACCGGCCCGAATGGAAAGGCGCCAAGGCCTTCTACGACAACTACGTGGCGCGCTACAAATACGAGCCCGACTATTTGAATGCGCCGCTAACCTATATGTCGCTCCAGATCCTGGAACAAGCGGTTGCCAAGGTAGGGCTGGATAAAGAAAAACTGCGCCAGACCATTTCGACCGACACCTTCGACACCATAGACGGCAAGGTCAAGTTCGAAGGCGTGGAAAACGTCATCACGCCCACGGCCTTCCTGCAGATCCAGAACGGCAAACTGCAGCTCGTTTGGCCCGAATCCATCGCGACCAGCCAATTCCAGCCCAAGGCTCGCCCTTAACCTCCAGGAACCGCCGCTGGGAGCCGTGAATGAGTTTCCTTGAAGTCGTGTCATCCAGCCAGATTCTTTTTGCTGCGCTGCTTACCGGCGCCGTCTATGCCATCGTGGCCGTAGGCCTGAACATGGTCTACGGAACCATGCGCCTGCTGAATGTGGCGCATGGCGACATCGTCATGATCGGGGCCTATGGCGCCTACTGGCTGTTCACCAGCCTGGGGCTGTCTCCCATCGTATCGATGTTCGTCGTCGCGGCATTCTGCGCCCTGCTCGGCGCCGTCCTGTACAAGCTGCTGCTGAAAAAAATGCTGGGCCGGCCCGGCGACGCCGCCCGCCTCGAGGCGCGCTCGCTATTGCTGTTCTTCGGCCTTTCGCTGCTCATCCAGAACCTGGTTGTCTCGCTGCAGACCGCAACGCCGCGGGCCTACCAGTACATGGAACAGGTTTACCGCATCTCGGACCTGGCGATGACGGGGAACCGGATCCTGGCGCTGGGCGTGGCGCTTGCCCTGTGCCTGGCCATCGCCGCCTTCCTGCGCTGGAACATCTTTGGCCTGGCCCTGCGGGCGGTCATCGAACGCACCGACGCCGCCCGCATCGTGGGGGTCGATGTGGAACGCGTGCATCTCATCAGCCTGGCCATCGGCTTCGGCGCGGCCGGAGTCGCCGGCGTCCTGATCAGCATGATGGAGCAGTTTTCCCCCTTCATGGGATTTTCCCTGACCATCGCCGCCTTCATCGTGGTCATTCTGGGCGGCCTGGGAAACATTGCCGGAGGGTTTGCGGCGGCCATGATCCTGGGCGCCATCGAAACCTACGGGGTCGCGCTGACCTCGCCCAATATGCGATCCATTCTGCTTTACGGCGTATTCGTGTTCGCCCTGATCCTGCTGCCCAAAGGCCTTTTTCATAAGTGGCTCCGAAAATGACCAACACTACCCGCGGCGACAAGATCCTGTGGACGGGCCTTGCCGCCATCTTCGTGGCCCTGCCATTTCTCGGGCAAGACTATTTCACCGGCATCGGCCTGTCGTTCCTGATGTGGCTGGCCCTTACGCAAAGCTGGTCGATCCTGTCGAAAATGACCGGCTATATATCCCTGGGCCACGTCGTCTTCTATGGCCTGGGCAGCTACATCGTCGTCGTGACCTGGCAACAGGTTCCGCTATGGCTGGCCATCGCGGCCAGCGGACTGGCCAGCGCCGTTTTCGCGGCCCTCGTGGGGCTGCCGGTTCTGCGCGTGCGCGGGCCCTATTTCGTCATCCTCACTTTCGGGCTGGCCGAACTCGTCAAGTACGTGCTGCTGGCGGTGGAGGCGTCGCTGGGCATTTCCAGCCGGCTGCTGTTCGCCACGCCCGACATCGGCGAGATCTACTGGATAATGCTGGGCCTGGCGGCGGCCTCCACCCTGCTTCTCGAAGCCGTCCACCAGTCGCGCTTCGGCCACGGCTTGCGCTCGCTGCGCGAAAACGAAGAAGCCGCCGAAACCCTGGGAGTGCCCATCGCCCGCTACAAGCTCATGGCCTATGTATTGTCGGCCATCATTCCCGGCATGGTCGGCGGCGTCATGGCCCTGCGCTCCACCTATTTCGAGGCCAGCCAGGCGTTCGACGCCATGATTTCGATCAACATCATCGTCATGGCCGTCATCGGCGGCGGCGACAATGCGCGCGGCCCGCTCATCGGAGTCGCCTTCCTGGTGGCGCTGTCGGAGCTGTTCTGGGCCGAAGCCCCTCAGTTCTACATGATCATCCTGGGCCTGTTGATGGTCGTATTCGTCGTCAAGCTGCCGGACGGCCTGCTGGGCGTGCTTGAAAGCTACAGGAAAAAGGCGGGAGGACGGGCGCCATGAGCTTCCTCAGTCTACGGGGCGTCAGCAAAAGCTTCGGCGGCATCCAGGCGCTTGCCGATATTTCGTTCGACATCGAACGCGGCAAGATCGTCGGCATCATGGGCGCCAATGGGGCGGGCAAGACGACCCTGTTCAATGTCATCACCGGGCATCTGGCGGCGTCCAGCGGGCAAATCCTCCTGAACGGCGCGCCGCTTACCGGCCTGAGGCCGGATCAAGTATGCCGCGCGGGCGTCGGCCGCACGTTCCAGATCGTCAAGCCCTTTCCCCAACTCACCGTCAGGGAAAACCTGCTTACCGCCGCCATGTTCGGCGCGGCGGGGCTGCGCAATCGGCACGAGGCGCTGTCCCACTGCGACAAAATCCTGGACGAAATGGGAATGTCGCACATGGCCGGACTGGCCGCGCAGGAATTGACGCTGTCCGGGCAGAAAAGGCTTGAGCTGGCCCGGGCCGTCTGCACGGGATCGGAGCTGATCCTGCTGGACGAGGTCATGGCGGGGCTGACGCCTCCCGAGGTCAAGGACATGCTGGCCATCATTACCAGCCTGCAGCGGGCGCGCGGCCTCACCCTGCTGATCATCGAGCACGTCATGCGGGCGCTCATGGAACTGTCCAGCCAGATCATCGTGCTGCACCACGGCGAAAAGATCGCGTCGGGCAGCCCACTGGAAATCGCCGAGAATCCCCGCGTCCACGACGTGTACTTCGGAGAAAAAAAATGACCGCCACGCTGCTGTCGTTGAACGACGTCGTCGCCGGCTACGGCGACATGGAAATCGTGCACGGCATTTCCATGGAGATTCCGCAAGGCCGCATCAGCGCGCTGGTGGGCGGCAACGGTGCGGGCAAGACGACCTTGATGCTGACGCTGGCGGGCTTGCTGCCCACCAAACGCGGCAAGCTGTCGTTCGAAGACAAGGACATCAGCGCCACCCGCAGCAACCAGCGGGTCGCCGCAGGCATGGCCCTGGTGCCCGAGGGCCGGAAAATCTTCCCGAATCTGTCCGTCTACGAAAACCTGCGCCTGGGCGCTGTGGTAGCCAGGGCCCACAAGCAATGGCTGGGCCGGCTGGACGACATGTACGGCCTGTTCCCGCGCCTGCACGAACGCAGAAACCAGGCCGCGGGCACGTTGTCGGGCGGCGAGCAGCAAATGCTGGCCATCGCGCGCGGCCTGATGTCCGACCCCAAGCTCTTGCTGCTCGACGAGCCCACGCTGGGCCTGGCGCCCATCATGGCCGGACATGTGTTTGAAACCATCCAGGCCCTGAATCGCAATGGCCTGACCATATTGCTGGCCGAACAGGATACACGCAGCACCCTCGCCATCGCCGATACCGCCCACGTCATCGAAAACGGACGGATCGCGCTCTCGGGAACCGGCGCCGAGGTTGCCGGCGACCCCCGCGTCCGCCAGGCTTACTTGGGGCTGTAGCCCGGCACGCGCCGCGCCCGGCGCGGCCTGTTCCGCAGCACGGGCTAGGCGCAACCTCAGGCTTTCCGGCTGTCGACCTTGACGATGACGGCCATGGCGGAATCGCCGGCGGCGCAGCCCACGAACAAGCCGTAGCCGCCGCCCTCGAGCACCAGCTGCTCGATGAGCTCGATGATGGCGCGAAGGCCCGTCGGCCCCTGCGGGTGCCCCCATACCAGCGAACATCCGTACTGATTGATGCGCTGGGCGTCGATGCCGAAGCTCTTGGCCAGAACGATGTCGTTGACGATGAAAGGGTTGTGCGTTTTTATCGCCGCGATCTGGCTGATGTCCAGGCCGGCGGCTTCGAGCGCGCGACGCGCCGCCGGAACCGGCGCGGCGGGCATGAACGCCTTTTTAACACGCGCCTGGCCGAAAGCCACCAGACGCACGTCGATGGATTTATCGCGGGAAAAATCCGCCGCCCTGTCGGGGGTGGTCAGCACCATGCCGGCGTTGCCGTCAGCGGGATGCGTCTGGCCGCCATAGGTGACCGTGCCGCCGGGCAGCACGGGTTTCAGGGCCGCCAGCTTTTCGGCGGTGGTCGGGAAAATGCCCTCGTCGCCCTCGAGCACGCCCTGCGTGCGCTTGAATCGGGCATCGGGCACCTCGAACGGCAGCTCCATGAAGGTGCGCAAGAAGGCCGAATCGTTCTTGCAAGCGTCCTTGTACTGCTCGTAGCGGCACAGCGTAAGCTCGTTCTGCATGGCCGTGTCGATGCCGTGCTCGGCCGCCACGTTCTCGGCGGTCTGGATCATGGCCACGCCGGCGAACGGATCGCGCTCGAAGCTTTCAAGCACCATGCTCTCGTGCTCGCCGCTGCCGCCGGGGCCGTGGGGAGCCGGGTAATAGATTTGCGGCCCGTTCGAAATGCGGTCGGCGGTCACGGCCAGCGACACCGTGGCGGCGCCTTCGCGGATTTCGGACGCCGCCGTCTGCAGCACCCGCGCGCTGGTTGCGCAAGCCTGGCTGATGGTCGGCCCGGCCACGGAAGCGGCGCCGATCTCTCCCATCAGCCAGGGCAAGCCGTAAAACGAATTGCGCTGGGGTATGGACATGCCCAGCACCCCCGAATCGAATACGTCCGGCTCGATATTCCTGTGCCGCAGCGCCGCCTTCGCCACGTGCGCGGCAAACTTCAGGCTGTGCAAGTGCGCCAGGCTCCCCTGCCAGCGCGCAAAAGGTGTCGACCAATAGGCTCCATAGGGAACAGCGATTTCCGTCATGCAGATCTCCGGTATATGTGTGATGTCAGGAGCGTGAGCCTCGGAATCAGCCCGCACTCCCGGGGCAAGTCCGCCCGCACTGCCGCAATCATAGGTCGGCCACGCCGTTTTTGAAACCCGGCACCGGCGAACAAGCCATGCACTCGCTATAATTCCGCCAAGGATTCCGTGCCCACATGAACACCGCCAACCTGCTGTCCGGCGACAGAAAGCTGCGCGCCGCCACCGCGCGCTATCTCACGCGCGCACAACGCCGCTCATGGAGCATGGTCGTGCTGGCGCTGATCGTCTCGGTGGAATTCTTCGAGAACATCGTCTTTGTATTCTCGGCCAGCCACATCATGGGCGGCATAGACGCCGACCAGCGCTCGTTCGCCCTGGTGCAATCCGCCTACGCCATCGGCAGCATGCTGATGATCGTCAAGCAGCAATGGCTGGCCAGGCAGTTCGGCTACCGGCACTACCTTACGGCGGCGCTTGCCGTTTTCATTGCCGGCACGCTCATGGCGGCCTCCAGCACAGGCCTGGCCGAACTGACCGCCGCCCGGTTCATCCAGGGCGTGGGCGGCGGCGCCCTGTTCACCAGCAGCCGCGTGCTGATCCTGCTGATGTTCGCCCCCGAGCATCGGCCGCGCGCGCAGCGTATTTTCATCATCGGCATCTTCGCCGCCTCGGCGATGGCTCCGGCCATTGCCGCCGAAATCATCGACCACGGCGTCTGGCAGGACGTTTTCTATGCCGTTCTGCCGTTTGCCGTCGCCGCCGTGCTGGGCGCCTGGCTGCTGTTGCCGAACGCCCGTCCCGGCACCCTCCATGAAAAGCCCTTGCTCGGCCCGCTGCTATGGTTCGGCGCCGCCGCGGCGCTGCTTCAAATAGCCATGAGCGAAGCCCGCTTCGATCTGCTTTCCCACCCCGCCCGACCGGCGCTGATCGCCCTGGCCGGCGCCTTGCTTCTGGCCGGTTTCTTGCGCCATCAATGGAACCAGCAGGCGCCCCTGCTCCAGCTCAGGGCGCTGCGCAACCCCGTCTACCTGACCGGGCTGGCCTTGTATTTCATGTATTACCTGCTCAACTACCTGAACAGCTACCTGTTCCCGATCTATGCCGAGCAGGGCATGGGTCTTCCCATCCAGACCGTAGGTTGGCTCAACACCTTCGCCGGAACCATCAGCTTCGTGGGCATACTGATCTACCTGCGCAATGCGCGCCGCCTGCAACGCAAGAAAATACTGGTGACGGCGGGCATGCTGATCCTGGCCGCCGCCGCATGGCGGTTTTCCATGCTGCCTCCCGATACCCCGGCCGGCGCGCTGATTCCCGTCCTGGCCATGAAGGGGCTGTTCGGCGTCATGGTCGTCATACCGATAGCCGGGCTGACGTTCCGGGGCCTGGACGACGACACCTTCGCCCACGGCTACCAAAGCAAGAACCTGATGCGCCAGATCGCCGGATCGCTCGCCTCGGCCATCGGCTCGGTGCTGATGCAGAATCGCTGGCTAAGCGTGCACGCCTCGCTCGTGGACGAAACCGGCCGGAATGCCGCGACGACCCGCCAGTGGCTGGAACACATCGAGGCCGCGCTGACGGCGCACGGCTTCAGCGCCGGCGAGGCTAGCCGCCAGTCCCTGGCGGCGCTGGACGCCCTGATAAGCCGCCAGGCCATGCTGATCGCCAGCGAAGACATGTACCGCCTGATTGCCGTGCTGGCCATTTGCGGCGCCATCGTCATACTGGCCCAGCGCCGCATTTTCGCCAGCTAGTGACCGGCCCTGGCGCCGGGACGTCAAGCGGTCATTCCATGTAGCGCCAGGCGCCGTTCTCGACCTTGATCAAGACCTGGCTGCGCTCATCGGCGCCATTATGATCCTGAGGCGTCATGGTATAGACGCCCTGCGTCAGCACGAGCTCTTTGCCGCGCTCGATGGCATCCCGCAAGGCCACCCGGAACTCGGGGGTTCCGGGCTTGGCTTTTTCCAGCGCGACCGGAACCGCGCTTTCAAGCATCAAGAAGACGTCCCAGGCCGTGCCGCCGAACAACGAAGGCGTTTCATTGCCATAGCTCGACTGGTAGGCCTTGACGTAACGCATGGCCACCGGCTTGACGACATTGTTTTGCGGCAGTTGGGCAGCCACCAGTACCGGAGAAACCGGGATGATGGTTCCCTCCACCGCCTTGCCGCCGATGCGCAGGAAATCGTTGTCGGCAACCGCCTGCGTCTGGTAGACGGTTCCGGCGTATCCCCGCTTGTAGAGTTCGAGCTGCGGCAGCGTGGAGGGCGTTCCGGACGCCACGATCAACACGGCCTCGGGCTTGGCCGCAAGCAGCTTCAGGCCTTGCGAGACAAAGCTGGTGTCGGTGCCGCCGAAGCGTTCCGTGGCGACGACATCGATGCCGGCGCCGGCCGCCATCTTGTTGAGCACGTCGACGAAGGTCTGGCCGTAAGCATTGTTCTGCGCAACGAGGCCCAGCTTCTTCTGGCCGTTCTTTTTCATATTGTTGAAGATCAATGTAAGCTGAATGCTCTCGCTCGGAGGCATTTTGAACACCCAGCGCCGCGGCCCGTCCTGGGGCAGAACCAGCGCGCCTCCGCCCGCCAGGCTCAGCATGGCTGTCCTGGTTTCCGCCGCCACCTGCATGGCCGCCAGCGAAGTCGGCGTGATGTTCGGGCCTACGAGCACGTCGGCCGCATATTCGGTCGTCAATTTGCGAGCGGCCAGCGTAGCCTTGGTGGGGTCGGATCCGTCGTCCAGCACGGTGTAATGCACGTCGTATCCGGCGATTTTCTTCGGCCACAGCGAAATGGTTTTATTCGCCGGTATCCCCATGGACGCCACCGGCCCGGTCAGGGAAAGAATGACGCCTATATTCAGGTTTTCGGCATAGGCCTGCGCAGTCAGGCCCAACAAGAACAACAACACGGCAAGTCTTTGCTTGAATTTCATTGGTTTGTCTCCAGATTTAATCACTGATGCCCTTAAAAACCGCCACGCCGGTCAAGGCGGGATCCACAGGCGCGAACCGGCCGCGCTACGTCAACTCTCCATATCGATCAATTGCTTCAGGCGCTTGCGCATGGCAATGCCCGCCTGATCCGCGGCCACGTCGACCTCGAAGAAGTCGGGATCCGAATCCATGCTGGCCACCTCCTGGATTCTCTGCATGGCAAAGGCGTCTTCCTGCAATGCCTTGTATTGCGCATTCCTGATGAATTCCGTCGCCCCTTCGGCGTCCGGAACGTAGTTGCGGTTGAAGGTGACGAAATAGTGCAGGGACGTCCTGGTTTCCGGCGTAATGAGATGGGCGATTTTTCCGGTCGGCACAGAGGACGGATTTCGATCCGGGAATTCCAGGTTGGTCAGTTCGACGGTATTCATCACCATGGCCGGCGAGATCCACTCGGTTCCAGAGCGGCGGATGCCCCGATGGCCGGCCCAGCCCAGCGGCTCGCCCAGCATGGGAGGAAGCCGGCATTCCACGTCGCGCCAGATTTCTATCTGCCGGTCGTTGATGGTGACGACAGGCCGCGTCGTCGCATGTTCTTTGGTGCCGAACGACGATCCCATATGCAGATAGCTCAAGTGGCTCAGATCCAGGATGTTCTCGTGCAGATGGACATAGCTGCCCGCCAGCTTCATGTAGATGAACGAACGTTTCCAGGCATCGGAAACCATCCATTCGAAATTGGGCAGCAGGCATGGATCGGCCTCGTCGGGAGCGCCCATCCATATCCACACAAAGGAGCCGCGCTCGATGACCGGATAGGACTTCACGCAGATGTTCCTGGGCTCGGCGGCCTGGCTGGGGATATGCGAGCACCGGCCATCCGCCTCGTAGGCGAAGCCGTGGTACCCACAGACCAGCCTGTCGCCTTCCAGGCTGCCGTTGGACAAAGGGAAGGAACGATGCGCGCATCGATTCTGCATGGCGACGGCCGTGCCGTCCTGCTTGCGGAACAAGACAACGCTGCGCTCGAGCAAGGTGCGCTCCAGCAGTTCCCGGCCCACCTCGCTGGACATGGCCGCCACATACCAGGCATTGCGTATCAGCGGACTGTCCGCGTTGGCCAGCCGCGCCGCGGCGCTCTGCGCCCGTTCTTTCAATAACGTAGCATTCATTGTGATCCCGTCTATCGTTTGTCTTGCTCTGGAAAGCCCTTCCAGACATCGTCGTAATCGCCCTGCAGATTGCCCGCGGCCAGCGCCGCCGGGGTCAGCTCGAAAGCAT
>JBEBXF010000020.1:0-19353 GCA_040391725.1 Eoetvoesiella caeni
TCGCCCGCAGCTTCGAGCGCATCCACCGCAGCAACCTGGTGGGCATGGGCGTGCTTCCGCTGCAGTTCAAGGGCCAGGACACCGTCGAATCGCTGGGCATCACCGGCGACGAAACCTACGACATCTCCGGCCTGGAAAACGGCATCAAGCCGCAGCAGGACGTCACGCTCACCATACACCGCCAAGACGGTACATCGCAAAATGTACCCCTGCTGCTGCGCATCGATACCGCCACCGAAGTCGATTACTACGAACACGGAGGCATCCTGCCCTACGTCCTGCGCGAATTGCTGGCCGCCTGAAGGCGCGCGGCACCACTCGGGGTTAAACTAGAGGCAGTCGGGTAAACCCCGCAACAGGCGGCATGCCATGCAGGCATGCCGCCCGCCGAATCGCTCGAAGCGCCTTTAACAGTTTTCAATCGTACCCACACATGCCCCGTATGCCTCTCCCTCATCACCACCGTCTGTCACGCGACACTCAGCGCCTGGCCAAGCTGGCCCAATCGCTGGCGCTCTCGGGCAGCCGGCTTGAAGACATCTACTGGGAAAACCTGCTCGGCGCCCAGCTTTCGCGGCTTTTGCAGGGCAAAAAAAACCAGGCCATCGAGAACGCGCTCGATTACCTCCTGGCGAACAATATCAACGCCTATGAAATCCTGATCGAACAGGCGGAAACGCATTCCGAGTCGGCCACGCTCCTGGCCGATGAACAAGCCTGCGACATCCTGCTTTTCGCCGCGCCCGTCGTCGTCTGGACACGCTACCAGTTGCCCGCGCAATACTCGTTGCGGCACAACCTGGCCGCCATCGAACAGCAACTGAAAACGCACATCGTGGCGCCGGCGGCAAAGCTGGCCCTGCTGGACGAACTGGTCGGCTTCGACCAGATGCCGCAAACTTTCCATGACACCTGGGCCTGGACCCAGCGCCTGGGTCAAAAGGCGCTCGGCCAGAAAGCCGAAGCGTGCGAAATCCGCAGCGCCCCCGCCAACGAAGGCATGCTGGCCGACGCCCGCTTCATCGTGGGCGCCATTGCCGTCCCCAAGGGCCAGCCGCTATTCCTGTGGCAAAGCGACGACGCCTCCGCCGTCACCCGCGAGCAGTGCCTGGAAAACTGGACGCAGGCCAGCGCGGCCACCATTACGCCCATGTTCACCGGCTGCTCCATCGAATACCTGCTGCCCGACGCCTATTACATCAATAGCCGCGAGGCCGACCGCCGCATACGCCCCCTGGCGCTCAAGGCCGCGGTCACCTGGCTGCAAACAGTGGCCCACCTGCCGGGCGACGAACTGCGCGCCACCATCGCGGCCTGCGGCGACAACGTCATCGAGGAATACCGGGTGGGTTTCAGCACCCAGCACAGCAACGACATCATCTATGGCAGCATCTGGCCCGTGCTGAGCAAGGAAGAATCCGTCGCCGACAGCATCAACGCCGAACAGGCCGACATTCCCGACGAAATCGCCGCGCTGCTGAACGAAATGGGCGTTGTCGACGTGCGGCGCTTGTCGGGACTGTACACCGCCGAATTCTGCGACGACTGCGGCGCGCCGTATTTTCCCAACCCGCTGGGCGAAATGCTCCATCCCGAACTGCCCGAAGAAATCGACCTCGATCCGGTTCATCTGCACTGATCGCTCCGGGGCCTCGCCGGCCTGGCAAGGCCCCGCCAGCACGCAGGCTTTCACCATGCCAGCCGCCCCTTCAAGCTTCGACATTTTCTGCCGGGTCGTCGACAACTACGGCGACATCGGCGTGTGCTGGCGGCTTGCCCGCCAGTTGGCGCACCTGAATACGCCAGCCCCGGTGAGACTATGGGTGGATGACATGCGGGTTTTCGCCCGCATCGAGCCCGCCGTCGATGCCGGACGAAGCCAGCAAACAGTTCGGGGCGTGGAAGTCATCCACTGGTCGAACGACCTTTCCGAGCTTGCTCCGCACGACGTCGTCATCGAAGCCTTCGCCTGCGAGCTGCCCCTCCGTTTCGTCTCCCGCATGGTCGACCGGAATAGCCTGTGCATCAATCTCGAATACCTGAGCGCCGAGAAATGGGTGGAGGACTGCCACGCCATGCCGTCGCTGCAGGCCAATGGATTGCGCAAATGCTTTTACTTTCCGGGATTCACCCCTGCAACCGGCGGCTTGCTGCGCGAACCCGGCTTGCTGGACGAGCGCGATGCCTGGCTGGCCAGGCCCGGCGAGCGCTGGCGCCTGCTGCAAAACCTGGGCATGCCGGCTGCCTGGGTGCAAGGCCTGCAATCGGGCTGGCGGCAGGCCTATCTGTTCTGCTACCCCAACGCACCGGCCAAGGCTCTGGTTGAGACGCTTGGCGGCCAGGCCGAACCCAGCGTGCTTATCGTTCCGGCGGGCGTCTACCCGTCCTTGAAGGATAAAGCCGCCAGCCACGTTCATGTCTTCGAAGCCCCCTTCGTATCCCAGGAGGATTTCGACCGCCTGCTCTGGAGCAGCGACCTGAATTTCGTGCGGGGAGAAGATTCGCTGGTGCGCGCCATATGGGCCGGCAAGCCATTTGTCTGGCAGATTTACCAGCAGGAAGACGCCGCCCACCTGGAAAAGCTGCGGGCCTGGCTGGGCCTGTCGCCTTTCAGCCGGCAGGTGGAGCAATTGATGCTTGCCTGGAACACAGGGCAGGTTGCCGAGGCGGGCGCGGCGCTGCAAGCCTTGCTGGCCCCCGAAGCGCAGGCCGCGTGGAGCAGGCTGGCGATGCAGTGGTGCGGGAAACTGGCCGCCCAGACCGGACTGGCCGAGTCGCTTGTCGGCTTCTGCGCGAAAAACCGGGGAAAAGAGTAAAATTATTCGTTTTGTCAGTTTCGCTCCGGCCCCTGGTGGCCCATTCATGGAGCACTAAATTTTCCGGAGTAGTCATTAAAGATGAAAACAGCACAAGAATTACGTGTTGGCAACGTTGTCATGGTCGGCAGCGAGCCGCTGGTCGTTCTGAAGGCCGAATACAATAAATCGGGCCGCAACTCGGCTGTCGTGAAGCTCAAGTTCAAGAACCTGCTCACGTCCTCGGGCAGCGAGTCGGTTTACAAGGCCGACGAAAAATTCGAGATCGTCGTGCTCGAACACAAAGAGTGCACCTACTCGTATTTCGCCGATCCCATGTATGTGTTCATGGACGAAGAATACAACCAGTACGAAGTCGAAGCCGAAAGCATGGGCGATGCGCTGAACTACCTGGAAGAAGGCATGACCGTGGAAGTCGTGTTCTACGATGGCCGCGCCATTTCGGTCGAACTGCCCACCATCATCGTGCGTGAAATCATCTACACCGAACCCGCCGTCAAGGGCGACACCTCGGGCAAGGTGCTCAAGCCCGCAAAAATCAACACCGGCGTCGAAATCGCCGTGCCGTTGTTCTGCAACATCGGCGACAAGATCGAAATCGATACGCGCACCAGCGAATACCGCAGCCGCGTCATGTAACGCTGCCGCCGTGCCCCGGGCCGGGCTTACTGCAGGCGATCGTCGTCGAGGTAATCCGGAATGGGCAGCACGGCAATGCCGTCGCGCATCAGCGACTCGCGCTCTTGCGAAGTCGCTGTGCCGCGGATGGCACGATGCTCGATTTCTCCTTCGTGCATGCGCCTGGCTTCCTGAACGAAATTACTGCCGACATTCTCGGTATTGCGCACCAGCTGGCGCATGTACTGCATGACCTGAGCCTGCAGCCTGGCCAGTTGTTCGGCGCCGGGCGCTGCAACAGGATGCGCGTCGCCGCCATCGCCCGTGCGCGCCGCATCGCCGGCCCCAGGCTGGGCATCGCCTCTGCCGTGCCCCATGTTCAAGCGCGGCGCCGAAAGCTTGCGGCTGATTTGCGTGCTTTCGCACATGGGGCAACTCAGCAGGCCCTTGGCTTGCTGGGTTTCGTAGTTGTCGTGCGAAGCGAACCAGCCTTCGAAGACGTGGCCGAATTCACACTGGAGGTCGAATACTTTCAGGGACATATCCACTACTTTGGGGCGCAGCCGGGAAAAACAAGGCCTAGTGCACGGTTCGGCTAATTCGCCGAACGAACCGAACAGCACGCTAGTCACCGCATTATAAGCGCTGCGGCGCCCCCGCGCCGCCCTTACAGGCGCGGCACGGCCGCCAGCAGGCGACGGGTTTCGGCATGCTGCGGCGACTCCAGAACGTCCCGGGTGGCGCCCGTCTCGATGATGCGCCCGTTGTGCATGACCGCGATGCGGTCGGACAAATACTCCACCACGCCGAAGTTATGGGTGATGAATAAATACCCCATATTGAATTCTTCCTGCAACGCTTCAAGCAGCTCCAGTATCTGCGCCTGAACCGACACGTCCAGCGCCGAGGTCGGCTCGTCGCAAACCAGCACTTTGGGCTCCACCGAAAGCGCCCTGGCAATGGCAATGCGCTGGCGCTGGCCGCCCGAGAACTCATGAGGATAGCGTCGGATCGTGTCCAGGGGCAGGCCCACGCTGTCCAGCAGACGCTGGATGCGCGCCCGGCGATCGGCCCGCGAGCGATCGGGGCGCAAGGCCGCCACCCCCTCTTCCAGAATATCGCCCACCAGCATGCGCGGATTCAGCGAGGCATAAGGATCCTGGAAAACGATCTGCAGCGACTGGCGCAAGCGCTTCAGGCCGACCCGGTTCGCCGTGAATACCGAGACGCCCTCCAGTTCGACCTCGCCGCCGACCTGCGCCTGCTTCTCGAGCAGGCGCATCAGGGCCTTGGCCGTGGTCGTTTTGCCGCAACCCGACTCACCCAGCAGCGCCAGGGTTTCGCCCGCCGCCAGCTCGAACGACACACCATCGACAACCGGCGCCATATCCCCGTACCGGCTGAGCAGGCCCTGGCGCCGTGGGTAGGCCACCGTCAGGTTCCTGACGGCGAGGACGGCGGTTGCCGCGGCCGCGTTCGAAGAAAGCCCAGGGAGCCGGCCGAGAGAATCCGCCCTGCCAGGGTCGGGCATTGCGGCTTCAGCGAGGCCCGCGGCGGTCCGGCCAGGCAGCGGTTCGCCGGGATTGAGCAAGGAGCGCCCGCGCTTGGCGAAGGTGGGGATGGCCGCCAGCAACTGGCGGGCGTAGGGATGGTCGGGCGAACGGAAAAAGGCCGGCGCATCGACCGTCAGGACGATCCTGCCGTCGCGCATCAAGGCGACATGGTCGGCAACCTGCCTGACCACGGCAAGATCGTGGGTGATCAGCAAAATGGCCAACCCCATTTCGCGCTGGACATCGGCCAGAAGCTGCAATATCTGCGCCTGCACGGTAACGTCCAGGGCGGTCGTGGGCTCGTCAGCGATCAACAGCCGGGGCTGCGCCGCCAGCGCGATGGCAATCATCACCCTCTGCTTCTGCCCGCCGGAGAACTGGAAAGGATAATCGTTGAAGCGCCGCTCGGGCTCAGGGATTCCCACCCGCCGAAGCCAGTCCACGCCGCGCTGAACCGCCTGGGCGCCCCGCAGCGGCGTGTGGGCATGCAGGACCTCCAGGATCTGCCGCCCCACTGTCATGACGGGGTTCAGGCTGGTTGAAGGCTCCTGGAAAACAATGCCGATCCGGCCGCCGCGCACGGCGCGCATGCCTGATTCGGGCAGGCGGTTCAGGTCGATCTGCTCGAGCTCGACCAGGCCGGCGGCAATCCGCCCCGCCTCGGGCAAAAGACGCAGCAAGGCCAGCGCCGTCATGCTTTTGCCGCAACCGGATTCCCCCACCAGCGCGAAGGTCCGCCCGCGCGCGACAGAGAGGCTCAAGGCGGCGACGGCATCGCGAACGCCCGTGTCGCTTTCGATGCGCACCGACAGATCACGCACCGAAAGCACGGTGGCGGAACCGGAAACATGGCTCGGCTCGTGCATCGTCATACCCCGTCCTCCCGCGGCGCTTGCGGCATGCTCCCCGCCGCGCGCCGCCTCGGACGCCGGGCGCGGAACCGGCGAACGCGCGGATCGAAGGCATCCTGCACCGCGTCGGCCAGAATATTGGCGGACAGCACCAGCGCCAGCAAGAACACGAAAGCCGTCAAAAGATTCCACCAGATCATGGGATCGCGCGACATTTCAAGCCGCGCGGCGTCGATCATGGTGCCGAACGACGGCGTGGTCGGATCCACCCCTATGCCCAAGTAGGACAAGACCGCCTCGTAAAGCACCAGTCCCGAGAACTCCAGCACCATGGTGATCAGGATGATGTGCATGACGTTGGGCAGAATATGCCTGAGCATGATCCGCCAGGAACCCAGGCCGAAGGCCCTGGCCGCCTGCACGTACTCCAGCTCGCGCAGTTTCAGGGTTTCGGCCCGCAGCAGCCGGCACAGGCCCGCCCAGCCCGTCAGCCCCAGAATCAGGCACAGCAGGAACAAGCGCAGATCCGCGCGCGCCGCGACGGTCGGAAACAGGTTGGGATTGCTGTCGATATAGACCTGCATCATCAGGACGCACGCGGCGATCAGCAGCACGCCTGGAATCGAGGTAAGCGTGGTGTAGAGATACTGGATGGCATCGTCGATCCAGCCGCGAAAATACCCGGCCGAAATGCCGAAGATCAAAGCCGGCGGCAGCATGGCCAGCGTGGTCAGGGTGCCGATGACCAGCGCCGTGCGCAGGCCTTTCAGCCCCTGGCGCAGCACGTCGTTGCCGGTGCGGTCGGTGCCCAGGACATGGTAGTCCAGGCTCAGGGAAACGGCCACGCCCGCCAGCACCGCCAGAACGCAGAACATGACCCACATGGCGCGCCAGGGGATGTCCGTTTCGCCCCGCCGCCAGCGCTGCCAGGCGCTGCGCCAGGATCCCTCGCGGCGCACGCCCGCCAGAACCATCAGCGCCGCCATCGCCGCGCCCGCGGCCAATCCGGCCGCGGCGCCGGCAATCGCGCGCCTGAGCACGTCGGCGCGGTGGTCGCTGTCCTGCTTCAAATACGTGCCGGCATGCTTGAGGCGCGGGTAATCGCGCACCGCCGCGCCATTGATGAACTGGGTTTCCTTGGTGAACTGCCGGATGGCCAGCGGCGCCGAATACGTGGCTTCGGATCGCCCCATCTGCGTCAAGGACAGCAGGTCGTCCAGCGCCGAGCGCAAAACCAGCGAATACACGGCCGGCGCACTGCCGGCGGGAGCCAGCAAGGGCCTGTAGTGCACGGAATCCAGCACGCCCAGCAGCACGAAGACCCCCAGCATCATTGCCGCGCACATGGCCGACGGACGGCGGCCCACGGTCGCCCAGGCGGCGCGCAGCGACGCACTGCGCGCCGCCTTGACCGCATATAGCAGCACGCCCGCCAGCAGGCAAAAAATAAAAATATCGGTCCAGAGAAAAACGAATTCAGGCATGGCGTTATTCGAACCTCACCCTGGGATCTGCCACCGTATACGAAATATCGGCCAGGATCAGCCCCACGATATAGAGCGCCGAACCGAGAAACACCATGGCCCTCACGATGGAAAAATCCTGCGCATTGATGGCGTCGATGGTGTAGCTGCCTAGGCCCGGAATCCCGAAGAAGGATTCCGAAATAAGGCTGCCCATGAACAGCAAGGGCAGCGCCGACACAGTGCCGGTAAGGATGGGAAGCAAGGCATTGCGCAGCACGTGCCTGAACAGCACGACGTGCTCCGCCAGGCCCTTGGCGCGGGCGGTGCGCACATAATCCTTGCCGGCCTCCTCCAGGAACAAGGTGCGGTAGAAACGCGCTTCCCCGCCCAGCCGGGAGACAATGCCGACCAGCACCGGCAGCGCCAGAAAACGCACGCTGGCCCAGCCGCCGATAAAGCCTGAATAGGGAACCCAGCGCAAGACCTTGGCGAACAGCCACTGCCCCGCGATGATGTAGAACAGGCTGGAGATGGACAGCAGCACCACGCACAGCACCACGCCGTAGAAATCCAGCGGCGTGCCCCTGAAGAACACCAGCAGCACGGCCAGCACGATGCAGGCGAACAAGCCCAGAATGAACGTCGGCACGGCCAGGGCCAGGCTGGGCCACATGCGCTGCGCGATTTCATGGCCGATGTCCCGCCCCCCGTCGGAAAAGCCGAAATCGAAGCGCAGCAAGGGCAGCGAACGTTCGTAGAAAATCGTCTCGGTCAAGGCGGCGGCGCCTTCGGCGTGGGCATTGAAGATCAGCGGCTTGTCGTAGCCGCGCTCGGCTTTCCATTTTTCGATGGCGTCCTGGCTGACCCGCTGGCCGCCTATGGACAGGCGGGCCATGTCGTCGGGCGTATTCACCGCGAAAAACAGCACGAAGGTCAGGAGATTCACGCCCACCAGAATCAGCACGCCATACAACAGCCGCCGGACAATATAGCCGATCATGGACGCTCCTTCGAAGAAGCCGGATCGCCCAGGGCGGTCAGCGCCTCGCGGCGCCTGACGACACGATAGGCGGGATAGACGCCGGCCAGCAGCAGCGCCAGCAACAGCCACGCCGGCCACCATATGGGGCGATTCCACAGCCGGATTTTTTCGGCCCGCATTGCCGGGTCGATGCGATAGTACTGCAGGGTATTGCGCACCATCTGCGTCGGCTTGGCATTGTGCACCCAGGCCTGGTAGGCGCCGCCCGACTTGGGAAAATAGCCGAACATCCAGGGCATGTCGGCCTGCACGATGGCCACCATTTTGTGAATGATCTCGTTCTTCTCGGGGCCGTCGTCCAGATACCGCATCTGCTCGAACAGCCGGTCGAATTCGGGGTTGTCGTAATTGGAGGCGTTTTCCCCGCCCTTGCCCGCCTTGGCGTTGGGCCCGTAGAGCAGGAACAGGAAATTCTCGGCATCGGGATAATCGGCCACCCAGCCCCACATGAACATCTGCGTGCTGCCCCGGCTCATCTTGTCCTGGAAACGGTTGTAGTCGGTCGCCCTGACCTCGAGCTCGACGTTCAGGGCCTTGAGCTGGCGGCGCATCCAGTCCAGGGTGGCGCTGGAACCCAGGCCGCCGGCCGAGTCGAAATGCAGGATCAAGGGCTTGCCCGTGACCGCATCGCGCCCATCCGGATAGCCCGCCTGCGCAAGCAGGCGTCTGGCTTCATCCAGCGACCGTCGTTCGGCATGCCCGTCTTCATAGACGTACACGCTCTTGTTCAAGCCCTCGGGGGGTGGCTGGTAACCGGGTACGCTGGGCGGGATCGGGCCTTGCGCCACCTGCGCCTGGTCGTTCAGGAAGATGGACACGTACTGTTCCCAATTGAACGCAATGCTGATGGCCTGGCGCAGCTTGCGGTTTTTTTCCTGCTGCTCGGGCGTTGCGCCCTTGCCCACCACCGGGTCGAGCCAGTTGAAACCCAGGTAGTAGATCTGCGCCTCGGTCGAGGTAAGCAGTTGCAGGCCATGATCCTTGTACAGCGCCGCCTTTTCGGCCGAATCGCCCGCCGCCACCCGCATGGCCACGCCGTAGCCGCCCCCATCGACCTCGGGAATATCGTAATACCCTTGCAGAAACTTGCCCATCAGCGGCACGCTTTCTTTTTCCAGGGAAAACACGATGCGGTCGATGAACGGAGTGGGCTTGCCGCAATCGGCCAGCAGCCCCGCCTGCTCGTCGCCGGGCGCGCCCTCGCACGGATAGGGATCGCCCCGGAAATTCGGGTTCCTGGCCAGGACATGCCGGCGGTTGGGAATGGATTCGACCAGCATGTAGGGCCCCGTTCCGACCGGCCAGGTATTCAGCGACAGATCGTGTTTGGCCATTCCCGGCTGGGCATAGAACCTATCGGCCTCCCAGGGTATGGGCGCCGTGAAGGTCATGGCCAGCCAGTACTTGAACTGCGGATACTTGCCATTGACGCGGATGCGCAGCGTGTGCGGGTCCAGCGCCTCGACGCCGCTGAAGCCATCGGCTTCGCGCAGGTCCAGCCAGGGCGGCGTGCCAAGCGCCTGGACGCCGTCGAAGGCGTACTTCCGCAAATCCAGCCAGCCTCTTTTTGCGCCGGCGGCCTGGTCCAGCTTTTTAAGGCGCTGCCCATATTCGCGCATGCCCACGATATGCTCGGCCAGCACCGCGAACGCCGGCGACACCACCCGCGGGCTGGCCAGCCGCCTGAAGGCATAGACGTAGTCGTCGGCCGTCAGCTCGCGCGTGCCGGTTCGGGGAAAATCGGGAATGCCGAATTTGTCGTCCAGCTCGTGCTCGGCCAAAGGCCAATAGGCATAATTGCCCGACGCATCGCGCGCGAAGGCCGGGTGCGGCGCGAACAGCACGCCCCGCTTGATGGGAATGTCGTACACGCTCAGGGCGACGGACTGGCCCGGCGCATCGTCGGGCAGGCGCCGGCCGTCCTTGTCGTAATAGACCGCAGGCACGACCGCGGCGGCCGCCTTGGGTATCAACCGATACGGGCGCGCCAGATAGGCGTATTGGTACAGCGGATCGTAGATCGAATAGGTAAACGGCGTTTCGTCGGTCGAGTAAGAGCTGGCCGGATCCAGGTACTTGGGCGAACGCTGCGCGAACGCGGTGTACAGCACATTGCGGCCGGCGGAATCGCGCTCGTACGGACTATTGACGGCGACTCGCGAGCAAGCCGCCAGAAGCAGCGCCAGGCACAGGCAACACAGCCGCTTGCCCAGCCGCCGCGCCGTCAGCATCGGCCTTTTTTCCAGCAGTCATAGCGCCAGGCCCAGGGCTTGACGGGATGGGCGTCCCGCCACAATCCCAACCTGGCCTCGCGCGCCTTTTGCTCCAGCCCCGGCAGCGACGGGTCGCGCATGAACTTGCCCCGCCCTTCCATATTGGCCCAGGCCATGCCGGCGGCAACCTGGCGCTGGCTGGCGGTGCCGCCGTCGGCGAGAGGCACGTCGCACACATTGCGGCCATACTGGTCTTTTTCGTAGCAATCCAGCGCCAGCGTCTTGCCGGCGATGAGCTCGGCCAGCGCTTTTTTCGAGGCCTGGCCCATGGGCTGGCCCGGACGTTCGCGGCTTTTGCCCGTTTCGGGGGCATCGATGCTGGCCATGCGCACACGCTGCTGCCGGCCATCCACCATGATCGTGAACGTATCGCCGTCGGCCACATGCACGACTTTGCCGCGCAAATGGAAGGCAATGTGATTGCGCTCGCCGCCCGAGGCATCGGCCGGATGCTCGTAGGCCTGCGCCGCGCCTTGGCCCGCCAGGGCCAAAACCAGCGCAGCCAGGCCAAGCCAAGCGGAATGCCGGTGCCCTGGCGGCCATTGCCCCACCACCCGGCACAACAAAAAATACGGCAATACCCTCATGACTTCCTCGCGTGAACCCGGCCTATGGCTACCGTGCTGTCTGGTTGATTCGAATATGCCGGCCAATCGGACGGCACGCCGGCCTGCCTTCGAAATATTAGCTGGATTATACGTACCGTCCCCGCCATGGTATAGGACTGCGCCGGGAACCTAGGCGTGCCAGGCTCTCTGGAAGATGGCAGCCGTGGCCATCTTGCCGGCCGTCACGCCATATACGCGCCCGCCCCCGCCCGAAAAACGCGACGCCACGAAGGCGTCGGCCACCATGGCCGTGGAATGGCGCCGCAAAAGATTGGCCTGCGTCAGCAACACCAGTTGCTGAGCCACGAACCGGGCCCTGGATTCCAGTTCCTGGCCATCCAGCCGGAAGGCTCCGGCCAGTTCGTCGACCGCTCGTTCCAGCAAGGGCTCTCCCGCGGAATCGGCCTTCAACGAGGCCAGCAAAGCCTCGGCCAGGTCCGGCTCGCGCCGCAGCGCCCGCAACACATCCAGGCACATGACATTGCCGGATCCTTCCCAGATGGAATTGACGGGGGCCTCTCGGTACAGCCGCGGCATGGGGCCGTTTTCGATATAGCCGTTGCCGCCCCAAACTTCCATGCATTCGGCCGTGGCCTCGATGGTGCGTTTGCAGACCCAGAACTTGGAGGCCGGCGTCAGCACCCGGCGATAGGCCCGCTCCAGCACGGAGCCGGTGTCGTCGAACGCCCGCGCCAGGCGCAAGGCCAGCATGGTTGCCGCTTCGCTTTCCAGAGCGAGGTCGGCCAGCACGGCGCGCATCAGCGGCTGCTGAATCAAAAGCTTGCCGAAGGCCATCCGGTGCTGCGCATGATGCAAGGCCTGAACCAGGGCCTGGCGCAACAAGGCGGTGCTGCCCAATACGCAATCCAGCCGCGTGTACGACGCCATTTCGACCAAGATGGGAATGCCCCGGCCCGGCTCGCCGACCAGTATCCCATGGGCGTCCTGAAACTCGACCTCGACGCTGGCGTTGGAGCGATTGCCCATTTTGTCTTTGGCCCGCTGAATGCACACCGCGTTCCGGCGCCCCTCGGGATGCCAGCGCGGCACGAAAAAGCAGGAGAACTGTTCTTCGTGCAAGGCCAGAACCAGGTGGGCATCGGACATGGGCGACGAAAGAAACCATTTGTGCCCCGTAATGCGGTAGGCGCCGCCCCGGCCGCCGATGCCCAGCGGCGCCGCGCGCGTCGTATTGCTGCGCAGGTCGGAGCCGCCCTGCTTTTCCGTCATGCCCATGCCGACCATCATGCCGGTCTTGGTGGACAGCGGGCCGTCGGTTTCATCGTATTGCGGCGAATACAGCAGCGGCCTGATGGTTTCAAACCACGACTCGCCGCGCAGGACGGGAATAGCCGCCGAAGTCATGGTCACGGGACACAGCGACCCCGCCTCGACCTGGCCGTGCAGCAGATATGTGGCGGCTCGCGCAACGTGCGCGCCAGGGCGGGGATCGGCCCACGCCGACGAGTGCATGCCCTGCTGGAAGGCCATGCGCATGAACTGATGCCAGCCTGGATGAAAAACCACGCGGTCGGCGCGCCGGCCGACGCGGTCGAAGATTTCGGCCTCGGGAGCGTGACGGTTGATTTCGGCCGCCAGCGTCAGGGTTTCGCGGCGGCCCAATAGCGCGCCGTACTCCGCCAGCGCCGCCGCATGCCAGCCGGCCCCCTCGCGCTGCACAGCCTCCTGCAAGATGCGGTCGGTCTGGTACAGGTTGTAGTCGGCCAGGTCGGGAACCTGGTTCGTGATTTCATGGGTCGTCCAATTCATGATGCCACCTCGTCTTCTTGCAGCCGCCGCCCGGCTGCCGGCTCGACATACGCGCTGCACCCGGCGCCTGGATCCGTCAGATTTTTCATGGCTTCGCGACTCCTTGATAGGGGTTGACAGGCCCTAGAGCCAGCCGGATTTCCGGAACCGCCAGAACAGGATGCAGCACACGCCGAACGTTGCGCCCAGCACCAGCGGATAACCATAGGGCAGGCTCAGCTCGGGCATATCCTTGAAGTTCATGCCGTAGATGCCGGCGACGGCCGTGGGCACCGCCAGAATGGCCGCCCACGCGGCCAGCTTCTTGGTGATGTCGGTTTGCTGCGCCTGCCCTATCATGAGGCCGGCTTCAAAGGCAAAGGCCAGGGCGTCGCGCAGGCTGGCAACCATTTCGGTGACCCGCGTGACCCGATCGGCGACCTCGCCGAAAAAAGCGCGGCTGTCGGGATCGAAGTGCTTCATGTCGACGCGCGCCAGCCGCCGGCATATCTCGGCCATGGGCGCAATCGCCGTATACATGCGCAATAGATCGCGGCGCAGCTTGTACATTTTGCGCACGTCGTGGGGATGGAAGCCACGCAGCAAAAACTGCTGCTCAATGGTTTCGACGCCCTTTTCCATATGGTTGATGGCAGCCACGTAATGATCGACCAGCAAATCCAGAACGGCCGACGCCACGTAATCGCTGCCGCGCCCCAATAATTCGGGCGAGCTATGCAGATGATCACGCAACTCGGCATGGCCTTGAGTCGTGCCGCGCCGGATGGTGATAAGAAAATTGTGCCCCACCAGTATCTGGGTCTCGCCGAAACTGGGACGCAAATGAGCGACTTCCACCGTAATGGCGACGACCAGGGTAAGAACGTCGTACTCAATGATTTTGGGCCGGCGATGGGGCTCGATGATTTCCTCGATGGCCCGTCGGGGAAAGCCCAATTGCCCACCCAGATTGCGTATGTCCTCGGGCGACGGCTCTTTCAGGCCTATCCAGAGCAAGCCGTCATCGTCGGCGATATGCTTGCCCACCTCCTCGAAAGGCACATCCTGCGCGGGCTGGCCGCGGCGATACAATACCGACGCGACAACGCAAGAAGCCGCGGCTTGATCTGGTGTGGGCATATCCGCCATGAAACTCCGTCCTTTATGCTAAAACTGTTTTCTGCCTGCCGCGGATTCCTTGCCATCCGCCCGGCCGCGCAAAAACGCCGGCATCGCCTCATGATATTGCAGCCGCAAACAATCCGAAAGACTTTACACCCCCGACTCCTGAAAGGAAATTTCGAATGACGGATCGCCAACTTGTCGTTGTAGCCGCCCTGATCCTGCTTGTTGGCGTTGCCGCGGGCGCATTCGGCGCCCACGGGCTAAAACGGGTCATGTCGCCCGATCTGATGGCCGTATGGCAAACCGCCGTGCTGTACCAGTTGATCCACGGGCTGGGCCTGCTGGCCATTGCCGCCCTGGGAGCCCGGTTCGGGTCGCCGCTGCTGACCCTGGCCGGCGGCTTCATGTTTGCCGGCATCGTATTGTTCAGCGGCAGCCTCTACGTCCTTGCGCTGTCGGGCACCAAGTGGCTGGGCGCCATCACCCCCATCGGCGGCCTCGCCTTCATCATCGCCTGGGGCTTGGTGGCCCTGGCCGCCTACCGCGCTTCGTAAAGGAACAGCCATGAACGCCTCCGCGCCGGCTCAAGACCTTGCCGGTTTCGTCACCGGCCTGCCCAAGGCCGAACTGCACCTGCATATCGAGGGCACGCTCGAACCCGAACTGATTTTCGCGCTTGCCCAGCGCAACGGCATCGCACTGCCCTACCCTTCGGAGCAGGCTCTGCGCGAAGCCTATGCCTTCACCGACCTGCAATCCTTTCTGGATCTGTATTACGCCGGCGCAGGGGTGCTCATTACCGAGCAGGACTTCTACGACATGACCGCCGCCTACCTGCGCCGCGCCCGCGACGACGGCGTGCGCCATGCCGAAATCATGTTCGACCCGCAAACCCACACGGCCAGGGGCGTCGACATCCGCACCGTGTTCGCCGGCATCGCGCGCGCACTGCGCGACGCCCGCCAATCCTGCGGCATCACCAGCTACCTGCTGATGAGCTTTCTGCGCCACCTGCCCGAGCAAGCCGCTTTCGATACCCTGGAGGCGGCCCTGCCCCTGCGCGAGGAATACTCGGATCTCTGGACAGGCATCGGCCTGGATTCCTCCGAACGCGACAATCCTCCGGAAAAATTCGCGCGCGTCTATCAGCGCTGCAAAGACCTGGGCTTTCGCCTGGTGGCCCATGCCGGCGAAGAAGGGCCGCCCTCGTATGTGCGCGACGCGCTGGACATTCTGCATGCCGAACGCATCGACCACGGCGTGCGCGCCGAAGAAGATCCCGCGCTGCTGCAGCGGCTCATCGACGAACAAGTGCCTTTTACCGTCTGTCCGCTTTCCAATTTGAAGTTGTGCGTGGTGGATCGACTCGACCAGCATAATCTGGCCCGACTGCTGCGCTGGGGCGCGCTGGTCACCGTCAACTCCGACGACCCAGCGTATTTCGGAGGCTATGTGGCGCAAAACTACATCGCCTGTGCACAGGCGCTGGGGCTTTCACGCGAAGAGCTGGGCACTCTGGCGCGCAACAGCATCGCCGCCTCGTTCCTGCCCGGCGTGCAAAAACAGGCATTGCAGGGCGAGCTGGACGGTTATCTGAAAAAGGCGGTCTGATGGCGGCGCTCTCTCGCAAGAATCGCTCTGCGCGCAAATAAAATGCCCCCACGCCACGCCGCCGCCCCTGAGGGGGCGCTATTTTACCTTGGGGGCGGCCCAGCAACAAAAAACCGCCTTTCGGCGGTTTTTTGGGAAGCCAATCGGTTATTAGATAACCTGGATGGACTTGGCCTGGGGGCCCTTTTGGCCTTCGGCGGCTACGTAGGAAACACGTTGGTTTTCTTCGAGCGACTTGAAGCCGGTGCCCAGGATATCGGTATGGTGAGCGAAGAGGTCTTTGCCGCCTGCTTCAGGCTTGATGAAGCCGTAGCCCTTTTCGTTGTTGAACCATTTGACGATGCCAGTTTCTGTTTGCATTATTTTGCAATCCTTCATAATTAAGAGCAACATGCTCTGTGGAACAGACTCTCAAGGAGAAGAATATAAGAGCAAAAAAGTACTGATATGGGTACTGGCTTGTACAAACATCAACGAACTTGAAAATCTGGCCTCATATCATATGAACTAAGTCCGAAAAAGTCAATTTAATTTGAAAAACAATGCCTTCCACACCAAAAAAACTTCCCCGGCGGTTTTTCAACCGGGAAACCACGCAAGTCGCCCGCGAACTATTGGGCAAGCTGCTCGTGCATTCGGTCGACGGAGAGCGGCGCATCGGCCGCGTCGTCGAAGTCGAAGCCTACCTGGGGCCCGCCGACCTGGCCGCCCATACTTCCAAAGGCCTCACGCCCCGCACCCGCGCCATGTTCGGCCCTCCCGGCCACGCCTACGTCTATCTGGTGTACGGCATGCATACATGCATGAACGTCGTCACCGAACCCGCGGGCACCGGCACCGCCATCTTGCTGCGCGCGCTCGAGCCGGTGCAGAACCTGGCCGGCAAAGCCAGCGGCCCGGGGCTGCTGTGCAAGGCCATGGGCATTACCCTGCAGGACTACGGGCGCGATGTATGCAGCGATGATTTTCATTTTGCCGAAGATCCCGCCGCCGAGCCTTTCAACATCGTGGAGCGGCCCCGCGTGGGGGTCGATTACGCCGGCGAATGGGCGCAAAAGCCGCTGCGCTTCTATATGGAGGGCAATCAACACGTTTCAAGAAAATAGGCGGGCGGGCGCCGCCTGCGCAATCATCCCATGGCAGCGCCGCGAATGCCGTGGCCGGCCTGGCGCCTGAAGCCGGAGCGGCGACGCCGCGCAACTCCGGTTGCTCTTTTTCAATACGCGGCGTGGAAACGTTTGCGCGAGTGGGCTGGTTTTTCCAGTTCGTCGACCATGGCAACCGCATAGTCTTCCAACGACAGCCGGCTTTCGCCTTTGTCGTCCGTCAGCAGCGTATCGGTGCCCAGCCGGAACTTGCCGGTGCGTGCGCCGGGTTCGATGATCGCCGCCGGACTCAGCATGGTCCAATCCAGCGTATTTTCCTGCTTGAGCAATTGCAGGGCGTCATAAGCCCCCTGCGCCGTGGCTTTCCACTGCTCGGGGAACTCGGGCGTATCGAGCAGCAGCTTGCCGGGCGCAACCTCCAGAGAGGCGGCGCCTCCCACCACCAGCAGGCGCGGCACGCCCGCCAGCTTGGTCGCCGCAATAATGGCTTTCACTCCCTTCACGTAATAGCCATGGATGTCGGCCTGGGCATGACCGCTGAAGGCGCAGATCACGGCGTCGTGGCCGCGCAGTTGCGCCGCCAGCGCCGCCTCGTCCATGACATCGACCTTGAGCGCAACGAGGTTGGCGGCCGGCGCGATTTTCTCGGGGTGCAGAACCAGCGCCGTCACCTGGTGGTGGCGTGCCAAGGCTTCGGCCAATATCCTGGATCCGACAAAACCCGAGGCGCCTATCAGTGCAATCTTCATGAATTTCTCCGCAAATAACAGTTCCCGGCCAAAGGGCCGGGGCTTCTTGTTCACTATCTGGAAATCATCATCGCACAAGGGGGTTGTATAGATAAACAAATAAATCAATAATTCATTATTATTGATTTCTTATTAATTCCATTAAATTGGCATCATGGCGCTTCCGGGACAGATCGATCTCAACGACCTGCTGATATTCGACGCCGTCGTCGAAAGCGGCAATTTCACCGCCGCCGCCGAAAGGCTGGGCGTGGCCGCCGCCAAAATCAGCGTCGAAATCAGCCGGCTCGAATCGCGCCTCGGCACCGCGCTGTTTAACCGCACCACACGCAAAGTCGTGCTGACCGACGCCGGACTGGCCCTGCATCGGCAATGCCAGCCTTTGCTGCGCGGCCTGCAGCGCGCCATCGACGAAGTCGGCTCGGGCAAATCGGAGCTGACCGGAACGCTGCGCATCAGCAGCACCGTCGACCACGCCGTGCAATCGCTGGCGCCGGCGCTGGCCCGATTCGCCAAACTGCACCCCGAACTGCACATCGACCTGCGCACCGACGACCGCGTCGCCGATCTCGTCAGCGAAGGCATAGACCTGAGCATACGCCTGGGCTGGCTGCGGGACTCGTCGATGCGCGCCGTCAAGCTGGGAGAGTTCGAGCAATATATCGTGGCCTCGCCCGATTACCTGCGCGGCAGAATCCCGCCCTCGCGCCCCGAAGACCTCGTGGAGCTCGACTGGATAGCCCTGACCCTGCTTTCGGCGCCCCTCACATGGCGCATGACGCACCGCTCGGGCGAAGAGAAAACGCTGCATGTGAAGTCCCGATTCCGGGTGGATTCCCCGGCGGCATTGCGTTCGCTGCTGCAAAACGGCGCCGGCGTGTCGGTCATCGACCAGCACAACGCGCAGGAAGACATCAAGACCAGGCGTCTTGCATGGCTGCTGCCGGACTGGAAACTGCAAACCGGCGGAATCTACGCCATCTACCCGCCCGGCCGCCACCTCACCAACAAGGTCAGGACCTTCATCGACTTCTACCGAGGCTATCTCGAAAGCCTGGCGCCTTGACGGCCAGCGGGGATCGAATACCGGCACAAAGCCTGGTTTGCCCCGGCATGCGCGCACCGCCCCGGCTCCTTGACGCAACACACTTGCCGCGGCGGGCAGCGCCCGATCAACGCAGCAGCACCAGGCGGGGCACGGCGCGCGGCCCGCAGTAAACCACAGCATTCTGTTCGTATTTATCGCCCAAGGCGCGGGCCTCGCCGCGCGTCAGGCCCAGGACCAGGAAACTGGGTTCCGGTGGCCACGTTCCGTTTGGATGCCGGCCCGCGCCGCTGAGGAACAAGCGGTTCATACCCCGCAAATCGTCGGCCAGCTGCCGCTGGCGCCGCGAGTTAAACCCTGCCTCGGCAAGCCTGCCAAAGGGATTGCAGGCGGTCAGGTAGGCGCTGCAGTCGACGCCATGCCGCGCATGCAGCCGCGCGAGCGGCTCGCTGAACCGGCCGATCGACAAGCAAAAAGGCGCATCGTCCTCGACACCGTATTCGGTTTCACGATAGGCCTTCAGGGTTGAAGCATCGATGCAGGAAATAGCCACCCCCTCAAAACAGGTTCCAGGCATTGATTTTCATGCCGGATCTCGGCGCGCCATGTATGGCGCGCGGGGCTGATCTTACCAGCCAGACCTGCCCGGCCGCCTTTGCCACGCCGAAAAAGACATCAAAAAAAAGTTGTGTTATAGTTATGCCTCTTTACAGCGGCTGTAGCTCAGTTGGATAGAGTACT
>JBEBXF010000021.1:0-19041 GCA_040391725.1 Eoetvoesiella caeni
CGCCAGCAGCCTGAATGCATGATCGACGCTATTGATTCGGCCGGCGGCAGCGTTCATGGCGTCCTCCCCAGGGTAAAAGCGCAAAAGCGCTTGTCAAACGTTGATGGATGTAGCAGTATATCAATATGGATACGAATTTGTCCTATATTGATACAAAAATGGAGACTCCATGAACTCATCCCGGCTTACCATCGTCGCGGTCGTCCAGGCCGCTTCCGTCGTGTTCGATCGCGAACGCACCATCGAGAAAGTGCGCGACTTGGCGGCCGACGCCGCGCGTAGCGGCGCCGAGCTCGTCCTGTTCCCCGAGGCCTTCGTGGCGGGCTACCCCAAGGGCTCCACCTTCGGCTCGGTGGTCGGCACCCGCAGCATGGACGGCCGGGCCGAATACCAGCGGTACTGGGAAAGCGCCGTGGACGTGCCCGGCCCGGCCACCGAAGCCCTGGGCAAGATCGCCGCCGCCAACCGCATTTACCTAGTCATCGGCGTCATCGAGCGCGACGGCGGCACCCTGCATTGCTGCGCGTTGTTCTTCTCACCCGACGGCAAGCTCATGGGCAAGCACCGCAAGCTGATGCCCACGGGCTGTGAGCGCCTGCTCTGGGGCTTTGGCGACGGCTCGACCATGCCGGTCTTCGACACCCCCCACGGCAAGCTTGGCGCAGCCATCTGCTGGGAAAACTACATGCCGCTGATGCGCACCGCCATGTACTCCAAGGGCGTCGAAATCTGGTGCGCTCCCACTGCCGACTCCCGTGACAGCTGGATCGCCTCCATGCAGCACGTCGCCATCGAAGGGCGCTGCTTCGTGCTTTCGTGCAACCAGTACAGCGTGCGCTCGGACTTCCCCGACGACTTTCCCTGCATACTGGGCGACGCGCCGGACACGGTCATCTCGCGCGGGGGCAGCTGCATCGTCAATCCCTTTGGCGAGATCATCGCCGGCCCCGACTTCGAAGGGGAAACCATACTGACGGCCAAGATCGACCGAGCGCAGATCGCGCGCGGCAAGTTCGACTTCGACGTAACCGGGCACTACGCCCGCCCCGACGTGTTCCGCCTGATCGTGGACGAACGCAAGAAATCGCCGGTTGTCACCATCGCCGATTTTGACGAAACCCAGGCGCGCAGCCGCGTGGAGGGTTTCTCGTTCACGGCGGCCCAGGATTGAGCAAGAGCCAATCGCCAGCCGCAGGCCGGAAACCGGCTGCCGACTGATCGGAAACGCAGCCGGGGTGAGCGGCGCCAGCCCGCTTCTAAAAATACCGCGCAGCATGCAGCGAGGGCGCTTGCCGACCTGCGCCACTCGTTTCGTTCGGCCGAGTTCGGCGTGGCTTATCGTCGACAAGATTAACAATAGTGCTATCAGGTTGGCTTGGCGATTGGCCCAGGCCTTCTGAAAAATATTGCGCTTATGAAAGGCCACAGTCGTCACCGAGACTTCAAAGCTCAGGGCCATTTTATCCGGTCGCATTTTGTTGGCCCCATCGAATGTCTGAATCGCAGTAGATAAGCCAGCATAGACTAGCCGTAGTAGACGTGAAACGGCTTGAGCTCCTGCTCGCTGTGCAGGGGCACGTCTGATACATCGACATGCAGGATTAGCTTCTTGGGGGACACGGCGGAGCTGGCGATGAACTGTTCCATTAGCACTTAGGGCTGTGCCCATGCATTGGCATGGGTGGCACGGTCTCTAGTGGAGCCTCCGTCGAAACTGAGGTCGCTGCTCCCGAAATTCGCGTGTAATCTCCTGTCGTTGGCGAATTATAAGTATTTCTCTTTAACTAAACCGTATTGGGGCTTAGCCCGATGAAACCGTCCTTGAGAAATCACGCTGCGCGGCCAGAATGAAACGCACAGTGGCATCTTGAGCACCCACGGAATCGTGCTTGGCAAATAAGTCACGCAGTTCTTGATACCCTGCAATCACAAACTCTTGCCTATGGAAATCATCCATGGTGGCCCGCCGCACGGCAGTCACCTGATCTGCGTAACGGGTGACAGTCGCGACAAGACGGGAATTCTTGACAGCATCCAGCCAGCCGGCCCGGAAACGAAGTCCAGCACGGAAGACACGCCCTACTTCGCCGCTCTGATGTCCTACGATCGCTTCCTCAATAGCCCCGTCAAGCAGCATAACCTGTTCCGATGAAATGTCTCGAGCCGCCAAAGCCGCCGCACGAGGCTCCAATAGAAGTCTCAACTCGAACACATCCTCGATGTCCTGGTGGGTTAGCACCGGAATCCGGTATCCACGAGCCGTACTGAAGAGATACCCCTCCGCGACGAGTTGCAGGAGCGCTTGACGTACAGGCACTCTCGAAACGCCGAGATTGGCAGCAAGCTCAGCCTCGACAAGCCGGTCGCGCTGACCCACCTGTCCATTGCGTAACAGCGCAAGCACATAGTCATATGCAACCTCGCTAAGGCTTGCAGTAGATTCGCGTATGTTCATCGTATGTTGAAATACAAACTGGGCACGCCAGATTATAAAAGTTCCCGTACTCTACTCGACAAGGGCCAGAACACGCAATGGGCTTCCCGATCCCTTTAAAATCTTCAATGGCGGCGTCAAGAGCAGCGCACCCGTGGCCGGCAAGAGGTCCAGATTGGTCAAGCACTGCAGACCCAGCTTTCCCGCGCCATGCATCAGCGAATGACAAGGGTATGGAGGCTTGAGGTGGTAGCCCTGACCTGCATCGGTTCCGATGGCCTCGGAGCCAAACCCAAGGACATCACGCTCTTCCACCAGAAATCTCACTGCGTCCGTTCCCGGGCCAGGCGTATGCTGCCCCGTTTCGTCAAAATTCTGGTACGAGACGGAATCCGCACGCTTACTCCAATCAGTGCGCATCAACAACCAAGCACCTGCAGGGATACGGCCATACTGGGCCTCGAACGCCAGAATGTCCCCAACGCTTAGCAGATAGTCTGGGTTCTCGCCCGCGACTTTCGAACAATCGATCACACAAGCGGGAGCGATAAGGCTCTGCACATTAAGCGTATCGACGGTGTTATTTGGAAGATGCCGGCCGGAGATCCAATGAGCAGGGGCATCGAGGTGCGTGCCGGTGTGCTCGCCGCACGAGAAGTTGTTCCAATATTGACCAGGACCGCGTTCGTCATAGTGAGAAATCTCTTCAATACGGAACGGCCAAGCCTGCCCCATTTCCGGCGGCAAGGAAATCGTAGGAAAGTCCGGAGACAAGGTATGTGTCAGGTCGATCACGCGCACCGAGTGCTCTTTCAGTGCCTGCACGAGTGTCTGCAGAATGCTGCCCGAAGCCATCATAGCCCTCCCAGGACTAGCTCTCTTTCGAGCGCCTTTGGGTTCTCCCTCCAACGCACGAACCATTCTTGGGCCACATCGCCGGGAAACAGATCCTCGATCCCGTTGATCAGGGCTTTGACTATCGCGCCGGCCAGCGACTCGGGTGAGAGCTTGGGCGGAGGCACATTCTGATTCCATTCGTCATCGATGTGGCCGGGGAAAACATTCAGCACACGAATGCCGTGGGGCAGCATCTCTGCACGCAAGCACTGCGCTAGCGACCAGGCGGCCGCCTTGGATGCCGAGAAGGTGCCCTGCGACGGAAGATTGGACAGCGCGAACACAGACAGCAGGTTCACCCAAGCCACCGCATGACCGGGACCATCGGCGGCCCGGCCCCTCAGGGCCGGCGCAAATGCTTGCGCCAATCGAAGCATGCCGAAATAGTTCACATCCATTTCGGCGCGCGCAACATCCGTACCATGCCGTGACGAAATCCCTTCCGTCCGATGCACCTCTGCATTGCTCACGACGATGTCCACCTTGCCGCCCAGCTCTCCTCCCAGCGCCGTCACCGACCTCGCATCCGTGACATCCAGCGGAACGGGTTCGACACCGGAAATGTCCTTCAGCTTGGCGATGCCCTGCGCCCGCTTCCAGGGCTCCGTGTAACCCACCCACACCGTCTCCGCGCCTGCGTCTAGCAGTGCATGGACGATGGCTTGGCCGACAGATGTCTTGCCATCGACCACGAGAATTTTGCGTCCGCGCGGGCTACATCCAGTTTCCATCTGGAGCTTATCCTTTTCATTCATATCGATCTCTACTATCGGTTGGGCCACGAGCACGGCTTCTCCGGCCCGATCGAGTCGAAGCGAGATTCGAACGCGCGGAGATCTATCGCCGGCGGCAGCGTCAGGCGCGATAACGCTATCGGTCAGAAACGCGACAACGGAAGGGCCCGCATCGAGGCGAATCATGCCGATCCGCCAAGGCAGTCGCTCGCGAAAATACAGGTGGTTGCTGTGGTGCAGAGTGGAGACGCTTAGCAGGTCGCCGTATGGGCTCTGCTTTCGCCATTTCAAATCGGGAGAAAGGCATGTCCCGCATGCCTCGCGAGACGGGTATTGAACGGTACCGCACTCTTCGCAGACCTGGAGTGCAAGATCCGTGCTAACTGCGGCTGCCCTAGTCAGGCCCTGTGCAGCTCGCCCTCTGCCTATCGGCGGCAGATTCATCTGCGGCGTGCGCAGCACCGGATTCTTCGGGGGAAAGACGGTCGAGTTCACTGGGCGGTCTCCAGGACAACGGCGCCGGTGCAAACGCAGCGGTCGTAGTTGACAATACCGAAGCCGCTTGCCAGCCCCCAACGGGCATCCTTAACCTGGCGCTCGCCGGCACTACCAATAAGTTGACGGGCAATCTCGTTGAGCCCAAGAAACCCCGCGGCGGCTCCAGCCTGCCCCGCTGATAGCTGGCCACCGCTAGTGTTGTGGGGCATAGTGCCGTCATAAGTAAAGGTGTGCCGTCTCACGAAATCCGGCCCACAGCCAAGTTCACAAAAACCCAATCCCTCGAACTGCATCAGCACGATGACCGGGTAATCGTCGTAGGTGTGGACCACATCGATGTCTTCTGGCGATACGCCCGCCTGTGCATACAGCTCATCTTTATCTTTGAGCCAGCCGCCGCGAACCATGATCGGATCCTCTGCAAAAGCATTGTGGCGCTCAATCGCACCGCGCAGCCTTACATGAGACAGCGATAAGGCTTCTGCTCGCTCCTCGCGCATCACCAAGAAGCCTTCCCCCCCCGCGCACGGCATGACGCAATCAAGAAGGTGGATCGGAGCCGCGATCGGACGCGCATCCATATAGTCCTCGAGACTCATCGGCTTGCGCAGCATCGCATTCGGGTTGCACATAGCATTCGCCCGCTGGCTGACCGCAATACGTCCGAAGTCTTCCCGGGTCGCGCCGAAACGGCGCATGTAATTGTCGGTGATCAGCGCGAATATCGAATTGGGGCCGCCGGCGCCATAAGGATAGGTCGCATCGCGGGCGAAAGTGCTGAAATTTGCAAGCCCCTGGCGAAAGGAATCCACGTGATTGGTATCGGCACCGATGCAGGCAATGATATCTGCGTCGCCGCACTGTACGGCACGGGCAGCACGGCGAAGCGCCATAATACCCGACGCTCCACCCGTGGGAACGTGATCCATCCACCTTGGGCAAAGGCCGAGCTGCTGGGTCAGGCCCACTGCGGTATCGGGGCCAAGCAGAAAACTGCTGATGCTGATACCGTCAACCTGAGCTTTTTCGATTTTGGCTTCTTCCAGCAGTCCTCGCAAAGTCTGGGCAGCGAACCACTGTGCATTGCGGACGCTGTAGCGCTCATAAGGCACGGTATAGGGAGCGGCGATCACCACTCCCTCGTAGCCAGCGCGATGGCCTTTCATGCTTGCCGCTTCTTCAGAGTTCGCGTGTCCACGCAATTGGGTTGCCCAGGAAGCTCGGAGGCAAGCTGACGCAATTCGCCGCGCCGGATCTTCTGGGAACTGGTAACAGGTACCGCATCCACAAAAGCGACGTAGCCCGGAGCCTTGTAATACGCCAATTTCTGGAGCGCCAGTTCGACAATGCTACGCGCAAGCTGTCCTTGCGCATCCGGCGTCACTGGCTCGTTGGGAACGATGCACGCAAGCACTTCATCTCCACGAACGTCGTCGTAGGTGGCCGCGACGGCAACAGTTCTAACGGCGGGATGGCGCGCAAGCACTCCCTCCACTTCGACGGCCGAGATGTTCTCTCCGCTACGTCGAATCACGTTCTTCTTCCTGTCGATGAAGTACATGGATCCATCCGGCTCGCGACGAACAATGTCGCCCGTATGGAACCACCCGTCCTTCCATGCCTCTTCCGTTGCGGCTTCATCCTTGAGGTAACCCGAGAAGAAGTGGCGGCGCGGATCCGCGCCGCTGGCACGAACCAGCAACTCTCCCGGCTCACCGTCGTTGACATCTTCGCCATCGATGCCTACCAAGCGCACCTCAACATTCGAGCTTGGCTTACCAAAGCAATTGACGCCGATGCGACGCGGGCCCTCGTTCGCATGAATAGCGCCGCCAGCGCCTGTCTCTGTCATGGCCCAGCCCTCGACGAGCGGAAACCCGAACCGCTCTTCGAAACGAGCGTGATCCTGACGGCCAACTCCAGCGCCAAACCCCCAGCGCAGAGCGTGAGACCGATCCCACTCGGCGGGCGCAGCGCCCAACAACATCGCAGGCATCACGCCCAAGTAGTGGCAGATCGTCGCACGAGAGTTCCGCACGGTATTCCACCAGGATTTGGGATGAAACCGATCCAATTGAATCAAGCAGCCGCCCGATGTAATCGTAGCCATAGTAGTGAAGGCCATGGCATTAACATGGTTCAACGGGAGCGGAGTGATGATGCGCTCCTGGTTCGGGCGCACCGGGCACCAGCCGCCCAGACTGATGTACCAGTCACCGGCATACAAGAAGTATGCATTCGACAGACGGCAGCCTTTCGGCCGACCAGTCGTGCCCGACGTATACAACAGAGCGCACTCGCTCTCGAAACCGGGTTCATTCACCAGCGGGGCTAGCTGCGCAGGACGTGGAAGTTGCTCCGCATCCGCGGTGGCCACGTGCATGTCGATTCCCATAGCGTTTGCCGCATTGTGCATCGCTTCGACCTTATCGGGAAGAACAATGGCAAGTGCAATTTCAGCATGGCCGATCAGATACTCTAGTTCAGCCGCACGCATTTCCGCACTGATGGGGACGATAGATATCCCCAGAGCGTTGAGCGCCAGCCAATGGAATATGTGATCCGGGCGGTTCTCCAGCAAGACGCCCACTCGGTGCCCGTGGCCATAGCCGGCTGTCGCATAACCCTCCCTCAAAGATTCGACTCTATCGAGTGCGTCACGCCATGAAACTGCGCCGGCATCAATGCCATAGGCGGCTGCGGTGACGTCCTCGACCCAGAGGAAATCGGCATCGCCCCTCTGCTGGGCCATCGTGCGGAATCGGTCATAAACGGTGTTCATCGAAAACTCAAGTTCATTGTTGACGGATAGCCTCGAACGTGCAAACTTTTTCGCCCTCGTCGGAAGCATGGCTTGCGCACGCGCAACATTTGACTTCTTGCGCGAGAATCGGCTTTTTCCAGATGTGGCTGCAAACGGCGGACAACATCCCAGCTATCGGTGCACAAGCTGGCCCTTCGGAACGATGGGCTTGCGCAAAGGGGCTGTTGTGAACACTCAACAGGCACCTGGAACCATCGGACTCAATGCGCCATCGGCCCCAGCCAAGCGAAGCTGCACCTTGCGCCACAGTGGCAAGCAACTGCTCACCCTCAGGGTCGGCAGGATTCTGATAGGCACGCACACTGGCGCTCCCATAGCGAATCACCGAGTCGCGGAATGCAGTCAACGCGTCCTGCGCTGCGTCCACGGACAACTCTTCGAAGATGCCCATGAGTACGTCCGCCCGAAGCAGCACGTATCTTCTATCACCATCCAATACTTGCCCGCCGTCGACATCGAATCGCAGCCGGTCATGCAATGCTGGTGTGCTCATTCGTACCTCATGGGAAGAGTTGAATCATGGGAAGGCGGCTCGAGGCGTTGACCAAATTGACTCGCTTTAGTTCGATACGCAATTGATCATCACGCCGAACAAGCCGATGTATGTAATGCCCATACAAAACAACAGAGTCGTCCTCCCGGCATTCCGAATAGCTGAACGCCGTCCGCAGAATATAGATGCCGGCGTCGGCCTTCTGCTCAATCAGCATGGGTTGTTGAAGCACATGCTGCATGGTGCTTTGAGGCTGTTGCGAATGTGCCCGTCCTGCTATAAGTCGCTCGACACGTAGTCTCAACAGATTCATGTCTTCATCGGCAATGGACACATGCTTTTCGTTTTCCGCCTGAGTCTTATTGAGAGGAACCCAGTAGCGCCCATCTGGTGTAAACAGCTGCAACCACTCCTCGTAGCGCACCTCATCGAGCAGAAAAGCTTCTCGGTAGATCAGATCAATACACTCTTGCGACATCTCAAGCGCCCTTCATATTCATCGTCATGAACTTGGCCCATGCGCGATACTGGTTTCGCATCAGCAGTTCGCTCGTGCCACTGGTTTCCATCGTCGGCTGCTCCGTTTCTCGTGGATCATGCTCGCGGTGCAGACTAACCCAATCATTGGGTCCAGAGTGCAGCCCCTTTTGCTGCGACTCGAACAGGTGTAGATCGTCATGAGCCACGATCGACATGGGCGAGAAGATCAGACGGCTATAGGTCAGTGCGCGATCAAAGAGCAGCTCAGGCCCGCCAACAGTACGGAAGTTCCAGGCTTCGATGACGGTCTTATTCACGGCGATAGGCCGAATGACCCGAATCGTTTGCGGCGAACCTTTAAGGGCCAAACTGGGGTAGAGAACCGTGTTCTGCGGAGCTTGCTCAAGCACCTGCTTGGCCCTTTCTTCACCATGCGCCGCTTTTAGATCAGCAACGTATTCGTTGAGATTTCCATAGCCCGAGTGCACGCTGAAGCGCGTACCGGAGATGCTGTGTCCGTTGGGAAATACTTTGCCGCCCATGCTCTCGAAAAATTCGTATTTCTGGCCGAACGGTAGAATCTGCTCGAAGGCCAACGGCATAGGCTCGTCTTTCGCATGGTCGTGAACGACTGTTTGCGCGGCACGCACAGCGGACTCGTGCGTCGACACCGGATGCACCGAGTCGTTAACGTTTTCCAGGTATAGTTTCCAATTGCAGTGAATGGTGTTACGCAAGATGCCGCCGGCAAGTTCCAGGCGCCCAACAGGCGAGCGGTCAACCATAAGATCAAGCGCGGATAAAACGTCGCCGAAATATTCATGAAAACCAGGCCCACCGGCATTCAGGCGCCCAAAAATGAAGTCGCGATAGACAAAGAGATCGGCTAGCGGTGCCAAGCCACGACCCGACTCGCTGGATTTCAGCTCTGTGTTTTCATAGCCAGCACGAAGCGGGTAGGTCGCAAGTACCCCATCGAACCGATAGGACCAGGCATGGTAAGGGCAACGCAGAGTGCGCCCGCTCACATGCCCCGATGGCGTGGTTAGCACTTGTGCGCCCTTATGTGCGCAGCGATTGTGGAACGCGCGTATTTCGCTCTGCTCATCCCGGATGACTATCAAGGATTGGCCCGCGATGTCGACTGTGAAGAAGTCCCCCGGGTGGCTCAATTGACTTGCATGCCCAAGGAAGCTCCAAGTATTGCCGAATAGTTCCTCCTGTTCGAGCGCGAATAATTCCTTGCTCAGATAGACGTCTTTATGCACTCGATCACTCTGGATCAGTGCCGCTATTCGTGACGGTTCAAGAGTTTTCGTCATTAGATTGACCACCAATTAGAGCGATGCGACGAACACGGCGTCGATGGCAAGGCCACCGACAGCCAGCATGGGCGCAACAAGATCAGATGCCATTGGGATGCTCCGCTTTTAAAGCACCAGGACTCAGGGAACCAACTTCCAATGACCGTTGTCTACCGTGATCAGGACGCGGGCACGCTTGTCGACGCCATAGAGCTGGCCGGGAGTAAAGGTGTAGATACCCGAACTTCCAACCACTTCCTTCGAGGTCTGAATGGCGTCACGCAGCGACTTCCTGTACTGGGCCGTGCCCGGCTCTCCTGTGCTTCTCTTCACGGCATCGGCCAAAACCATCCACGCATCGAAAGAACTCGCGGAAAATATATCCTGCGTCTCAGCGTTTTGAACCTTTTTATAGATTGCACGAAAGTCCAAAGCGGCTTTTTTCACGGGATTCGCATCTGGAAGCTGCTCCGCAACAATAACGGGGCTCGCAGGAAGCGTAACCCCTTCAGCAGCGGCTCCAGCAACGCGCAGGAAGTCAGGATTCACCAAAGCATGAGATCCATAGAGGCGGCCCTTATAGCCGCGCTCTCTCAAGGCTAGAAACGGAAGCGCACCTGGCGTACCGGAGCCGCCAAGCATTACAGCATCTGGCTTGAGGGTTATAGTCTTCAGAACCTGTCCAGTAACAGACTGATCGGTTCGGGCATAGCGTTCGTTGTTCACGACTTTGATGCCCGCGGCCGGAGCCTCCTTGATCAGCGCGTCATAGACGAGCTCGCCCCACGCATCCGAGAAACCGATGAAACCGATCGTCTTGACGCCGTCCTTTTTCATTTGCTCAACGACAGCCTGGAGCATCAGCGAACTTGGCTGCGCCACCGATACAGTCCACTTGTTCTTCACAGGGTCAACCGGCAATGGGGTGACCGCAATCATCGGCACTCCCGTCTCACTTGCCACCTGAGCCATGGCAACCGCCGAGGGAGCGCCGGAATCGCCCATCAACACATCCACTTTTTCTTCACTGACAAGCTTTCGGGCGTTACGAGCCGCATTACTAGGATCCGAAGCATCGTCAAGAATGAATAGTTTTATTTTCTTGCCCGCGACCTCAGGAAGAAACGCCTGTGCAGCCTGCATACCTTTGGCATACGGGACACCAATCGAAGCGTTGGGACCGGATAGAGAAACAACCAGGCCAACGTTTATATCAGCCGCAAAACTTGGAACGGCGACACCCAAGCCGGCCGTTACGACCATTGCTGTACAGGCCAGCGTCTTGAATAAGCGAATCATTTCGAAGCCCTTTTGGAGAAGATAGGAATAGGTGCGGTAGCCTCAACTGGACTCAGTTTAGTATACTGTAATGATGTCAAAAACCTGAAGGCTTTTATACTATCGAAAACCATTACGAGCCTAAACCCAGTAATTTCCCTAGTTTTTCCCATATTTTCCCTAAAATTGGCAAGGAAAATTGTTACAATATCCTAAAAAATTCTCAGATACAGTATACTTATCTCTTAATAAATGCTCGATAGCGCCAGAATCATCCTTCCTCCGGCGCACCAAGCGATTGCCTCACCATGTAAGTAAAGGTCGTCGCCTTGAGCAGGAATTTTTCAATGCAGCAAAACGGCCAGAGAACCAACCATAAGCCCTCATTTCGTCGGTGATTACGACATCCTCAAAGCCAATCTGCTGCTCAACAAATCGGAGAAAACGCTATGAGCACTACGTTTTTGCGCAATGTCTGGTACGCGGCTGGATGGGCCTCAGGATTGCGAAAAAATGAAACATTGCCAATACAAATACTGAACGAGCAAATTGTGCTGTTCCGAGACGACGACAACGTACCCTTCGCTCTGATGGATCGGTGTCCACATCGCTTCGCACCGTTATCCAAAGGAAGAATCTGCAACGGAGTCATTGAATGCGGGTATCACGGACTACAGTTCAATGGCCGCGGCGCGTGCGTGCATAACCCGCACGGCGCCATCCCCAAAGCCGCTGTCGCACGAAGCTACCCGCTGGTCGAGAAGCAAGCAATGCTTTGGATTTGGATGGGAAACCCGGAGCTGGCCAACCCTTCATCCATTCCCGACTTTTCATGCAACGAAGCAAAGGACTGGCAGGTTGCCGAAGGATATTTGCATGTCAGATCCAACTACGAGCTGGAGAACGACAACATTCTCGACCTGAGCCATATCCAATATCTACACCCTACTTCCTTGGGGAGCACCAAACTGGGAGAAGGATCGGTGGAGGTCATTCAAAATGGAAACCGGATCTGGGCGAGGCGCTTCATAAAAGGCGAGGTGCTGGTTGACGTCATGGAGCAGCGACTCAAGCTCGAACCCGGTTCTGTCGTGGATCGCTGGATCGATGTTCGCTGGGATCCTCCCGCAACTATGTGGCTACATCAGGACGTCGTGCCAACCGGTCTTTCTCGGCCAACTCGCGAGCCCATCACCGGCAATGCACATATCTTTACACCCGAGACGGACAAAACAACACACTATTGGTATTCGACGTGCCGCAGGCGTTCGGAATTCCCCGAAGGCGCTGCCGAGGATCATCTCAAATTCGTTACGGGGCCTTTTGCCGAGGAAGACCTCCCGATGCTCGAGGCCGTACAGATCCGCATGGGCGACGCGGATTTCTGGGACTTGAAACCTGTTCTGTTAACGCCGGACGCACCATCAGTTCGCGTGCGTCGACTACTCAAAAAGCTTATCGAGGACGAAAAAACCTCGCCAATGGACAGTTCGCCTGTGGAAGCCGAGCCCTCCCGCATCCAGACATGCAGGACTTCATGAAATAGCGATGAGCAACAATGTTATATGAATGCGCTCCCCAAGATTAGCGTTACCCGCCAACCCAACGGTTGAGCTCGAGGCTCCCATCCGTTCACCCGCAAGCCGCATGTGAGACGGCGACCATCATCGCACCACCCTTGAGGTCAGTTTCCACGCCAGAGAAAGGACGTTGCGCCGCCTCAGTCCTCAGTAAGATAGGGCAAGATGCGTTCCTTGAAGTCCGCCGGAATTTCGATGGAGCTGATTTGCGCCGCTGAAACGAAGACCACCGTCGCCTTGGCGTCTAAGCGAACAGCGTCATCGGGGCCGCACAGCTGGATATTCATTTGCATGGACGTGCGTCCCAATTTCAGAACTTTGAGCTTGCCGGTAAGCTGATCGCCCAGACGGCTGGGCTGCTTGAAATCCACCTGCAGATTGGCCGTTGGGATGCCCAGGCCCCGTTCGCCGTGCAGCGTGTAATAGCTAATCTGCAAGCCGTGGTTGAACCAGTGCTCGACGACATCGTGCACCAGTTCCACATAGCGTGGATAGAACACGATAGCGGCTGGGTCGCAATGCCTAAACAACACTTGTATCGGCATGGTGTGAAGGCGAGACATCGTAGTTTCCTTGCAATAATGAATAGCAGTATCTGTACTGGCGGCGGGCACGCCCGCCATCTTACGCCAATGCTCCTCAAGGTTGAAACACAGGCGCCAAGCTAGCCAGCCGCTCGCCGAGCTGTTGCCCTTGATCGTCGGCCAGCGCCGCCTGACGTAATTCCGCCAGGCACTTGGCAGCGTCGGAGCGACCGGCCAAGCCCGGCACAGCCGACATGATACGGCGATAATTCGCCAGGCCGCGAGCATGCGTGTCGCCGTAGCCCTTGACCAGATTCTGGCAGGCTGCGATCTCGCAGGCCAGTTCATAATCCTTGGGCACATGCGTGGCGATGCTTTCCAGCCAAGCGCCGATCTCGGCCTGCTCACGCTGATAGCGCAAGGAACGCCGCCGGATACTGCGCAGCGTAGCAACGCCATACAGTAATAGAAATCCGCCCAAGCGGTTGCTACGGATGATGCGTCCCGCGCGGGTATGGCGTTTCAGCAGCCGATGCGTCCAGCCGGTATTTAGCAGCCAGTTGCCCATGCCAGCCGGTAGCGTGTCGGCGATTTCTTCCGCGCGCGGGTGGAAAAATTCATTGATCTGCAGCAACTGCCCCGATTGCGGCTCGTGTTCCTGACGCACGCGCTCGAAACGACCGGCGCGTATTTTCAGTTCGGCCACACGCACGGTGTCTTCATAAGTCATCCATAGTGCCAGATGGCGCGCGGTGTCCCGGAGCAACCGCGCGTCACGGCCGCGTTGGGCATCCAGAGCGACGATAGGCCGCAACTGATCGAGGTACTGGTGCGCGTAACCGGGGTCTTGATAATCGGCAGTACGCGACACGCCAGCGCTCAGAATGGCCTGCGCTTGCGGCGGGAATTCAGCGCGGATACGTTGCGCATGCGCAGCCAGGCGTTCGTCCAGATCAGGCGGTGAGGTTGACGGCTTCTCGGAAGACTTGGGTTGCTGCAGCCCGATGTAGGCGCGATAGCCGGCATCAAACGCGGCAAGGCTACCGGCCACACCGACGCCGCTGCGTTCTATGGTGGCTTCAAAATCCTGGCGCTCTAGCGGCAAGACCTGCGCCGCTGCTAATGCACCGAACAAGGCTGAACTGATGACGCTGCCGTGCTGCTGTGCGATGGCGGCAAAGTCGTGGCAAACAAAATGCCTGGCCGCGTGGCGCCCCGCGTCCTGCAGGGACTGGTAATCCTGGCGACCGTCGCCCATCGCCATCTTTTCGGGCATGGCATAAACGCGGTTGGAAGAAGTGATGAGCAAGGTCTTATCCTGCGTGACCAAGCCGCGCTGGACAGCGCGGGCGGACTCCATCAATTCCGAGGCCAGCACCACATCCACGTCGCCCGGCACAGGCATCAAGCCCAAGAAGGGCCTGGGTGAACTCGCGCGCGGCACGGGCAGGACTTCGACATAATACAGCGTAGCGCCGGTACGCTGGGCAACACCAGGCACCGAGCTATTCTGAGCATGGAAGCCCGCGTGCTCGGCAGCGGCGACTATCCAGTCCGCGAGCACACCGCCGCCTTCCCCGCCCATGGCCAGAATGGCGATCTTGATAGGCATGATGCCGAGTTCATGCGGCATAGCGGTACTCCTTGCGTGCCAGGCGACGTTGCAGCAGACGAATGACTCGATCGGCCATGCGCGCACGGAACGATTCAAATGGGCGCGGGTTGCTGATCACATCGGCGCGATGAAAAGATGGGCACAGCACGGCAGCGTGCGCGACCTCGCCGCACAGCCCGCAGCCTACGCAGCTGGACAGTACTGTGGCGACCGGGTCGCGGCGCAGCGGGTCGGGATTATCCTTGATCGACAACGAAGGACAGCCCGACAGCCGGATACAGGAATGATCGCCGGTACAGGTGTCGTGATCCACACCGAAGCGCTCGTTGACGACCCGCTTGCCCTCCTTGGCCAACTTGCGTTTCAATGGACGCACGCGGCGCTGTTTGTTCAACATGCATTCCGATTGAGCAATGACAACCTTGGGACCGGACTCGGGGCTGGTCAACGCCTGCTCCAGCACGTTTTGCATATTCTGAAGATCGTAGGTATGCCTGACGGTACGCACCCATTTAACACCCACGCCCTTGACTGCGTCTTCGATGCTGTGATGCGTCGAGCGAGTCGGCGTCTCGGCATGAGAGGAAAGAATGTCCTGGCCACCGGTAGCCGCGGAATAGCCATTGTCGATGATGACGGTGACGTTGTTGCTGCGATTGAAGACCGCATTGCCTATGCCGGAGGTCAGGCCGTTGTGCCAGAAGCCGCCGTCGCCCATGACGCTGACGGTGCGGCGCTGGGTGTCGGCGGTGTTGAAGGCGGCAGCGCCGGCAGCGCCCAGGCCGTAGCCCATGGACGTGGCACCAATGTTAAAGGGCGGCAGCGCGGCGAATTGATGGCAGCCTATATCGGCGCTGACGTAATGCTGGCCTATGCGTTTTTCCACCATCTTCATTGCGGCAAAAATAGGGCGCTCAGGACAGCCTGTGCAGAACGAGGGTGGCCTGGGCAGCACGCTGCCCACTTTTTCCAGCGCCAAGCCTGGCATGGAAGGCACGATGGGAGTAACAGACGGATCCAGCAATTTGGCAACGCCTTCAGGCAAGGCATGGTGTGATGCCAGATGCGGCGCGTGCTTTTCCAGGAAGCGACGCAAGCCTTTCAGCAGCACGCGCGGCGTGTATTCGCCAGCGCGCGGCAGCATGTCCTTGCCATGCAGCATCGTGTCTGAGCTCGCGCGGCGCAGGATGGCGTGCAGCTCCTGCTCGATGAATTCGGGCTGGCCTTCCTCCAGCATCAATACAGCGTCCTTACCTTCGCAGAAGGCCAGCACTTCGTCGGGCAGCACGGGGTAAACCACGTTCATCACATAGATGGGAATCGAGGTTTTGCCGTAGATATCGGCCAACCCCATCAACGCCAGAACACGCATCAAAGTGTTGGTCAGCCCGCCTTGCACAATGATTCCGACGCGGCTTTCATCACCAGGAAAAAGCTCGTTCAAATTGTTGGCGCGCACGTACTCCTGAGCCGCTTTCCAGCGCAGCTCGACTTTTTCGTGTTCGTGCAAAAAGGTGGCAGGGGCCAGCGCCATGCGTTCCACGTCGCGCCGGGGTCGCTCAATGGCATCCTTCAACGAGAACGTGGGCGCACGATTTTCTTTGGCTTGGAAGCGGCCGTGCATGTGACAAGTGCGCACGCGCAGCGTCAACATCACCGGCGTGTTGCTGGCTTCCGAAAGCTCGAAGCTGTGTTCTACACTCTCGACCAGCGAGGACAGACCCGGGCGTGGGTCGAGCAGCCACATCTGCGATTTCATCGCGAAGGCATGCGAGCGCTCCTGGATGATACTGGAACCCTCGCCATAGTCTTCGCCCAGGATGATCAGCGTGCCACCAGTGACGCCGCCCGAAGCCAGGTTGGACAGTGCGTCGGACGCCACGTTGGTGCCCACCGTGGACTTCCATGTAACCGCCCCGCGTAGTGGATAATGCACCGAGGCACCCAGCATCGCCGCAGCCGTGGCTTCAGACGCGCTGCTTTCGAAATGCACGCCCAGCTCGTCCAAGACTTCCGTGGCGTCGGCCAGCACGTCCATCAGGTGCGAAACGGGCGAGCCCTGATAGCCGCCGACGTAGGCCACACCCGATTGCAGCAGGGCTTTGGTGACGGCCAGTATGCCCTCGCCCTCGAATTCTTTGCCGTCACCAAGCCGCAGCTTGGTGACTTCCTGTTTGAATGAGCGTTCTGCCATGGAGACTCCGAATGATTATCAGTGGACTGTGATTTACTGCTTCAGGGCTTGCCGAACAGTTCCTTGAGCCTGTCACCATGCTGCGGGCTGTTTTCCTTAATACGTCTCCAGGCAGCATCGTTGGCAGCCTTACGCAATCGAGCAGCGCCGGCTTCGTCCAGCGCGATCACCTGAATACCAGCCTTGGCCTGACCCGCAGCTTCCGTTACGACATCATGCCGATACGAGGCGTTCTGCGCCTCGGCCCACGCAAACTGCTTTTGCAAGAATTCGCGCTGTTCGGGCCTCAGGCTGTTCCACGCCGCCAGGTTCATCAGCACGCCGTTCTCCGAGCTGTAAAACCCGGGATCTACGCGATACTTGGTTTTTTCCTGCCAGCCCAGGTCAAGTATGCCGGCGATGGGCCAGCCATAGCCATCCACCACGCCACGTTCCAGCGCGGTATAGACTTCGCCTGGCGTGGTCTGCACCACGGTGGCGCCAAGCGCCATGAAGAGGTCGCGGTACACCGGCGTAATGCGCATCTTCTGGCCTTTCAGATTGCCATCGAAGTCTTTGTTGGTGTAGATGTGATAGGGTACATAATCCATCAGGCGGGCTTGGTAAATCAGGCCCTTTGGCGCCATCAGTTCATTCATGTAATCAATAGCGCCGTTGGCGCGCAGCTCTTCAGTGCTACGTTCCGTGAAAGACATCGCCATGGCTTCGGGCAGGACATTGGTATAGAACACTCCAGTGACGTTGGCCAGGTCCACCACTCGGTTACGCACGGCATTGCCGACCTCGAAAGGAGGAATCGCCTCAGGGCCGCCGACGTAATTAATCCGCACCAAGCCTTTGCCTTCCTTGTTGATTTTTTCCACCAGTTGATTGAAATGACGGGAAAAAAAAGAACCTTTGTCGAAAGAGCTGACGGCGCGCAGCGTGACCTCCTGGGCAGCGGCTGAGCCGACGTGAACGGTACAGGCCAAGACAAACGACAATGCCAAGCCGGCGGTAAGGTGAAGACGGCGCCACATCTGGCGGAGAGCGCAGGAAAAAGTGGACGTATTCATGTTTTATCTCCATGTATCTATTTGACACCCGGCATGCCCAACCGACGGGTTTTAAAGAAAGTGACTCCTTCCAAGGCCACTCAGTCTACGTGGGTATTTTTATGACAGTCAATCAAGTTTATGGAGAATATGCATTAATTATTTTCATACAATACGCTTTACTCTTTTTACTATGCGTCCCAGAAACGTCTGGCTGACGCTCGCGACCTTTAACTTGCCACTACCGTAGGTGGTGGGGATGACGCAAGGATAGCCAGGTATGGAAATCAAGCAACTTAAGGCCCTACAAACCATCGTGGATACCGGTAGCTTCAGCGAAGCAGCCTCGCAACTGGGCCTGACGCAATCCGCCCTGAGCCACCAGTTGCGACGACTAGAGGAAGAGCTGGACGAAACCCTGCTGATACGCGCGCGGCCCAGGGTTTATCCATCCGAAGCAGGCCAAGCCGTCCTAGCATCGACGCGCAAGATCCAGGCCGAACTGATGGGGCTGGAAACCCGTTTCGCGCGCACCAAAAAGGGGCCGGTCACCGGTAGCCTGCGGATTGCGGCAACCTCCTTATCCATCGTTTATGTACTGGGAGACTTGTGTGAGGCCTTCATCGAACGGTACCCTGGCATCGAAGTGATCTTCACTGCGGCTGAGACCGCCGACGCGGCGGTCAAGCGAGTACTAGCGAGCACCTCCGACTTGGCTTTCGCGCCCATTTTAGGGGTGAACAAGCAACTGGTCAGCGTGGCTCTGGGGCGTACCGAGCATGCTTTCGTTGTGCGCAACAACCATCCACTGACAAGACGGCCGTCAGTGTCGTTGGATGAGCTGCGTGCCTTCCCTTTCGTGCTGTTCCAGCCGGGCAGTGGCACGCGCGGTATCATGGATACGCTGTTCCTACCCGACGGCGGCTATGGGCGTATCCTGACGGAATCCAACGATGCCCAATTCATCAAGCGCATCGTATCGATTACCAATGGCGTGGCGCTAATGCCCGTCTATGCTTTATCGGACGGCGTGGCGCGCGAGAAACTCTGCCTTCTGGCCTGCAGGCAAAGCGTGCCACACGCGGACATCGGCATCGTGCATCGGCGCAACGTTCAAATGCACGCCATCGAACTGTTCAAAGCCTTATGCCT
>JBEBXF010000022.1:0-18484 GCA_040391725.1 Eoetvoesiella caeni
GGACCAGATCGTCGAACGGCTGTTGTGCATGACCGGCATCGGCGCCGAAGCCGCGCGCGAACTGTCCACGCGCCCGCGTCCCGCGCTGAGTCCGTTCAAGGAGTTGATTGAGGGCTCCAGGAGCGTGGAGCGCGCTTACCGGTCGGTTCCGATGAACTGGTTCGTATAAAGGTCCGATAGCGGGGTGGCCTTCGGGACGATCCCTTCGCTTACGTAGAAGTTCTGCACGATGGCCAGGCGCTTCTCGTCCATTTCTCCAAGTGTCTTCTGGCCGGAGTATATCTGTGTGTCGAAGGCTTTCAGCACGCGTTCCAGCCAGGCTTCCCGGCCCTTGAACTGCGGCAGGGCCTGGGCGTAGATGGCGGCTGCGCCTTTCGGGTTCTTCATGGTGTATTCCATGCCGCGAAGGGTTGCGCGCACCAGACGCTTGATGAGCTGCGGATTGTTCTTGATGGTTTCGTCCGATGCGACGATGGATTGAGCCATGCTGGGGAAGGTGTTGGCCACCGGCAAGTACCTCACGTCGCCGTGCGTGGCGTCGTAGGCATCGAAGAACCAGTCGGGCGTGGCCGTCATCGCATCCGACTTGCCGGCTGCGAACAGCTGCCATATGCCCGAGGGTCCGGCGGCCTGGATCGACAGGTCTTTTTTGCTCAGGCCGGCGATGCGCAGGGTGCCCAGCAGCGCATAGTAATTGGAGTCGCTGTAGGACATCACGGTGATCGTCTTTCCTTTGAGGTCGGCAATCGTCTTGATGGGGCCGCTTTTTCTTACCGCGATGCGCGTCAGCGCGCCGCCGCCGATCACAGCCACGGTCTTCACCGGTATGCCGTTGGGGCGCACGATGATGGTGGTGTCGCCAATCGCGCCGCCGATGACCGCGTTGCCTGCGCCCACTTGTTTCGCAACGTCCACGCCTCCCTTGGCGGTGACGAAATTGACCTTGAGATTTTCATCGGCGTAATAGCCCATTTTTTGTGCGACGAACCATGGAGCGAAAGCTGGCAGCGAGGGGGGAGCCGGAAGCAAATATGTGATTTCCTCCGGAGCGGCGTGCGCGGCCATGGTGGCGGCGAGAGCAAGACCGGCTGCCGCCAGCTTGAGCCAAAACGAGACGAATGCTTTTTTCATAGGTGTTCTCCGTGTGAAAGCATGCAGGATTCTCAAACCCAACATCGATTTCCACAGCGACATTTGGAAATGCGAGGCTCGGCACAGTAAAGATGGAAGGCAAGGGTGGGATGTTCCAATGCGCTCATGCTTTGTTTTCGTCGAGTTGCTGCTTGGCCAGTTGGCGCATGTAGCGGCGCAGCCGGACGAGTCCGACGTCGTGTTCGTAAAGGATTTCATGTTCTGTCGCATCGGGTTCGATGTCCTCCAGCAAGTTGCGGTCTTGCTCCAGCACGGCCCAATGCCGCAGCTCCAGGCGGGTCTTGAACAGGAATTTCCACGCATTGCGTTGCCAACCCTGCACTTGGCGGCAGCGCCAGTGGCATACCGCCGCCAGCGTGGGAGAGATCGGCGTAAATGAACCCACGATGAAGAAGTGGCCTCCGGGGCCTGCCGCCTTGGCGTAGGGGATCGACAGACGTTGCCAGAAGAAGCCCGTATCGCCGAACTCCGCCCAGTCGAAATTCATGTTCTGCTGATCTACTTTCTCGAAAACGAAGCCGTCGGCTGTATCGCGGATCCGGAATTTCGCCTTCGATTCGCCCTGGTACATGGCGTGGGTTTGTTTATGCAGGAAGGTGCCATGCATGGGGTCCATGACGTTGTCCTGGATCAGGCGGTAATCGGTCTTCCACTCCGCGTAGCAAGGGAAGACTTCGTATTCGGGGGAGGCCAGTTGCTCCGGCAGAGTCAGTGGTGGAGGAAGATCCACCGGCTTGCTGTGGTTGTAGAGGAAGACGTAGCCCTGAATGTCCTTGACGTGGAAATATTCGGTGCTGCGCGAGCCTTCCAGCTTGCAGCCGGGAGAGCCGGGAACGCGGGTCGCTACGCCATCGGCGCGCACTTCAACTCCGTGATACGCACAGGCCAGCGTGTCGCCCAGTACGATGCCGTGCGAAAGCGGAGCGCCCCGGTGGGGGCATCGGTCGTGCAGGCAATGCAGCGTGCCGGCGTTGTCGCGCCACAGCACGAGCCTGCGGCCAAGCCGACGCAAGCTCACGGGTTTTTCGGCAATGAAGGTCGTTGGGCAGATTGGATACCAACGATCTTTGATTCCGTCGCGCAGATAGTCGTCGATTTTTTGATTTTCCATGGCAACCTCAGATTTCAGCGAGACGGGCGAGCTCGGCTTCAAGCAGCGGCGCCGTCCATTCAGTTTCATGTTGCGGGCGAGGGCCGCCCTGATTCAAGGCTGTCGCAAGTTCTTCCAGGCTGCAGGCGCCTCGGGAGAAAGCGCTCTCCAGCGCAGTCGCCAGCAATTCCTCGTAGGCGGTGGGCTCGCGGTGCGGGGTCTGGCGAGGCTCCAGGTATTGGGTCGTCATGTTCATTGGCCTCCGGCAAGCACGCGCGCCTTGATGCGCTCTCTTACGGGAAGGAAGTCGTACGATGGGTGCACATCGACGGTAAACACGCCCCAGGCGCGCCGTTCCAGCTCGACGTTGACTTCCGCGACGCGGTTGCCGGGCACTTCGAGGATGCAGATCTGGGCAAAGCCCATCACGACTTCCCAGGAGACGATCTTGACCCCTTCCGGCGGAAAGTCGAACCACCAGTTGGATGCCTTGAGCCGGCTTTGGACGTCGTCAAGGACGAGGCCGGCGTGGTGCTTCAGGATCAGCGTCAAGCGTACGGGTGGCGCCTGATCGGAGTCGTGGATGATAGGTGTGCTCATGATGATGTCCTAGGGAAGGTTCAGCGGGATAGATGCGGCCCGATCTCGCTGATCGAACGCAGGTGGTGCATGTCCAATTGATCGAGTAGTTCAGTCTGGAGACGGCGCGGCAGGCTCCAGCCTCGGTAGATGAAACTGGTCAGGACATCGGCGGAACTGGCGCCGGCGGCGAGTACGTGGAAGACGTCTTCGCCCGTCGAAATGCCGCCGTTGGCCCTGATGGCGACGCGGCCCTTGGTGGCATGAGCGAGATCCTTGACGGTTTCGAGCGTTTTTTCGAACGCCATTCGTCCGCTGGACTGTCCGTAGCCCAGTGAGAGTCGATCGGTGGGCACGCGCTCGGTACCGGGCAAACTGATGCCGTCCACCTCATAATGGGCGGCGATCTCGGCCAGCTCCAGGCGATTCTGCCGTTCCGCTTCATTGTTATAGGGCAGCAGCTTGACGAACAGAGGCTTGCGATGTTGCCTCGATATCTGGGCCAGCAAGTTTTCCAGTGCTGCCTTGGTATTGAATTCGCCGTTGTCGTCCCGATTGTTCGGGCATTGCGTGCCGATCTCGACAGCGTGGACATAGGGCTCCACTTTCGCCAGCACGGCACCATAGGTTTCGACATCCGGGCAATCGATATTGGCGATGACCGGGGGCATGCCCGCCGCTTTTCGGCTCCATTGTTCGAGCCTGGGCAGGATGCGTTGCAGGCCGTCGCTGGGCAAGCCGTAGCAATTGAGCAGGGATTCCTGCTCTTTGAGCCTCAGCAGGCGAGGTTTGGGGTTGCCGGCGCGCGGCTTGGGCAAGATCGATCCCACCAACATGTAGCCGAACCCCAATTGCGACAGGCCCGCCAGCGCTTCGGCGTTCTTGTCGAAGCCGGCGGACAATCCTATCGGGTTGCCGATCGACAATCCGCCAATTCGGCACTCCAGACGAGGCGACGAGGTGTGGGGCGTTCCCAGTATCCGCCAGGGGGCCTGTGTCTTGAGTACGTTCCTGGCAAGGTTGTGGGCTGTTTCCGGCGGCAGCCGGAATAGCAAGGGACGGGCGATGCGGTCGTAAAACATGTGTCTTGTTCCTTGGCTTATTTGATCGTTCAAATTAGTGGGGGGTGCCAGTTCGCGCGAGTGTGGGTTCGTTTCAGTCTTGTACGAGGAAAAGGGCGTACGACGGCTAGGTCGATGATTTTCATTTGAGCTCCATCGTTGTATTTTCTATTTTGATCAAACAAAATATATCGCATAATAGGGATATACCCTGATTCATCCTCTCTTATATCCATCCGTGACGATTGAGGAATTCTTCTTTTTCCGGAGCTGAAAATTTTGGGCAAGAGAGCCGTTTCCGATCAATATTAAAATCCATATTGATCAGTCAAAATAATTGAAGGAACGTCATGGATACATATAAGGTGACGCATGCCGCATTGTTTGTTTTCATTGATGCAAGGGTTCGAGCGCTTGCATGCCGGTTCGGCGGGCGGCTGCAGGTGCGTGCCTTACAATTTTGCGATGCCGTTGCTTGTCACGGAGTGCGTGAATCCGGAGGATGCTGAATACATGGTTTCAAAATTGGCAAAAACTTTGCAGGACGCAGATCCGTTGCCCGCGTGTCCATGGATGGAGCTGTCCGATAACGGGGCCAAGCTGGAGGTCTACGATTTTCCGACGACGATGATGACGTTGGTCGGCGGGGTATTGCGACGTTCGATCACGATTCCTTATGTCGAGATAGAAGGCCTGACTCTCCCCGAGTGGAAGGTGCTTTCCGTTCTGGAGCCGGGCGTTATCATGTCTTTCGCCGAAATCGAGGCGCTGTCCAGCACGGATAAGGCGTTGGTGAGCCGCACTCTGAGGCGGCTCGAAGAGCGGGGCCTGGTGATGATCAGGGATAGGGGCAATGTCGGTCGCAAGAAACTCACCAGCATGATTACCGGCAAGGGAACCGAGTCCGTGAATCGCGTCTTGGACACGGCCAGGCAAAAACAGGCGGAGCTCTTGCGCATGTTGGGCGATGAAGAGCGGAAGGCTTTGTATCGCGCGTTGCAGATTTGGCATAAAGCCTACACGGGAGCCTATACTCCTCGCGCAAATTCGCATGACCGGCCAGAGTGAGTGTTTACCATGTGCGCGCACGGCAAATGCCGCGCGGCTAGTGCAGCATATGGTTGTGCGGGTCGAGCGGCGGGGGAAGCTGCTTGTGCCCCAGCAGGGCCAGCATTTCCCGCTCGATGGTGCGCGTCATGGCGTGTAAGGGCAGGGCGTTGGGCTCGAGGCTGAAGGGGTCTTCAAGCTGGTGACCCAGCGCGTCCAGGCCGAAGAAGGTGTAGGCGACGAGCAGCACGGGCAGCAGCGTCCACCAGTCCAGCGATCCGGCCAGGGCGAACGGCAGGGTCAGGCAGAAGATAATGGCGGTTCGGTGCAGCAGAAGGGAGTACGAGAACGGCACGGGGGTGGATGCGATGCGTTCGCAGCCTCCCTGGGCGTTGGCAAGAATGGCAAGCTGCTGATCGAGCACCGAATAATGGATGGCTTCGACCTTCTTGTCGTGCATCAGCTTCAGGCAGTATTTTCCGATCTGGTCGAGCACCCTGTTGGTGGCGTTGGGCTCGTTCGGGGCCAGGCTGATGTCGCACCACGGCTCGATGGCTTCGGACTCGCTTGCGCCGCGCAGCCGGGCCGCCAGCCCCGCCGAGAAGCCGCATAGGCCACGCAAAAGGTAGCTCTTGTCTTCAGGGGGCAGCATGGCGGCCTGGCGCGCGAACGACCGGCTGGCAATGATGATGTCCCCCCAAAGCTTCCTGCCTTCCCACCAGCGGGCGTAGCAGGCATTGTTGCGAAAGCTCATGAAAACCGAGAGCGCGATGCCGATGAGCGTGAAGGGAATGGCGCTGATCCGCGCAAAGATTCCCGGGTGTTCCTGCGCGGCGAAGATAGCGATGACGCTGACGATGGCAATCAGGACGAGGCGGCCTGTGATCCTTGGCAGAATCGAGCCATTGATCGTCAAGAGAATGTCCTTGATGCTGGGCTGCGAGCGTACGATCATTTTCTTTGCGCTTAATCAGGCCGGTTCGAAGCGACGAAATGCTGGTAGTTTACTCGACGCCCGCGCCTTGTTCCGGGCTTCTTCAAAGGGCGCGCATTTCAGCCGGCCAAAGACAATAAGAAGTCCAGGGAATGCTGTCAATAGAGTTCTACCCCAGTTTGTTGAGTAGACTGAACGATGTGCTGAAAAACACCGAAAAGGGGGGTGAAATTTATAGATCGAGCCTACGAAATACGTTACGCTTTTCTCGGTTGCGCGGGGATCAGTTCAGGCCTTTACCTTAAAACACATAATTCATGGCCTGTCGATAATGTCAATAAAGTTGTTACCCACGCCCATTGGGCTGCAGTTTTTGAAGGAGATAAAATGAAATTAACGTCCTTTCTGGAACGAAGCCGTACGGTAGCAGGACCTGGTTTTAGCCGATGGATGGTGCCGCCCGCGGCGCTTTGTGTGCATCTTTGCATCGGCCAGGCCTACGCATACAGTGTTTTCAACCTGCCGATGACCCGACTGATCGGCATCAACGAGTCAGCCCCGGACGACTGGAAGCTGACTCAGCTTGGCTGGATTTTTTCGCTGGCCATCTTTTTCCTGGGGGTTTCCTCGGCGGTGTTCGGGCGCTGGGTCGAAGAGGGCGGCCCGCGCAAGGCCATGTTCACGGCGGCATGCTGCTGGGCCGGAGGGTTCTTCATTTCGGCCATCGGCGTTTCCATACACCAGCTATGGCTGCTGTACCTGGGCTACGGGGTGCTGGGGGGAATAGCGCTCGGCATCGGCTACATCTCGCCGGTCTCCACGCTTATCAAATGGTTCCCGGACAGGCCGGGCATGGCGACGGGCATGGCCATCATGGGTTTCGGCGGCGGGGCTTTCATTGCTTCGCCGCTTTCGGTATGGCTGATGGGGAACTTCACTACCAGCACGCATATCGGCGTAATGGAAACCTTCGTCGTCCTGGGCGTGGTCTACTTCATTTTCATGATCATCGGGTCCATCATCGTGAGGGTGCCGCCTCCGGACTGGAAGCCCGAAGGCTATGTCGCGCCCGTGCAGGCCACCAAGATGATCACCCGCAACAATGTCTATGTGTATGACGCCCTGAAAACGCCCCAGTTCTGGCTGATCTGGATTGTATTGTGCGTCAACACCACTGCCGGCATCGGCGTTCTGGGGCAGGCCTCGGCCATGAGCCAGGAGATGTTCCCAGGGCGCATCACGCCTATCGCGGCGGCGGGCCTTGTGGGGCTCATGAGTCTGTTCAATATGGGCGGCCGGTTCGCCTGGGCCTCGGTGTCGGACTTCATCGGCCGCAAGAACACCTACTTTGTGTTCATGGTTCTCGGCCTGCTTCTGTACTGCGCCATCCCGCATACCGGCACGGTCGGCAGCATTACGCTTTTCGTCGTGTGCTTCTGCCTCATCATCAGCATGTACGGCGGGGGTTTCTCGACCGTGCCGGCTTATCTGCGGGACATGTTCGGCACGCAGTACGTGGGCGCCATTCATGGCATGCTGCTCACCGCCTGGTCGGCCGCGGGTATTTTCGGCCCGGTCATGGTCAACTACATCCGGGCCTACAACATTGCGCACGATGTACCCAAGGCGCAGGCCTACAACACCACCATGTACATCATGGCCGGGCTGTTCGTGCTTGGGTTCATCTGCAATCTCTTCGTGAAGGCGGTTCACAGCCGCTACCACATGAAGGGCGAAAACGAGATGCCGGTCGTAACGGGTAGAACCGCCAGCGACGCGGCTGGCGCTTAACGGAGGCGGACCATGGAAAATACCAATTACAAACGCACGACGACCCTGCAGCTTGTGCTGGCATGGGGGCTTGTTGGCATACCCCTGGTGTTCGGTGTTCTGAAAACGCTGGCCAATGCCATGAAGCTGTTCCAGTAAGCCAAAGCGGCTTGCCGGCGGTTTGAATACGGGGCGGGCAACCGCCCCGTATTCGTTTCCGTCTGCGCTACGCTTGGCCGCCCGTCTGGGGAATGGCCTTGTCCAGATCCGCGCCCAGTATGTCCAGGGCCAGTTGATCGAGCTGGCGCAGCGTCCAGTCGAGGACTTCCGCCTGGGTAAGGGTTTTGTCCGTCAGCCAGCCCGCGACCAATTGGTCGTGAAAGGCGATCCACGCGCGCAGGCATACCCGCATTTTCTCGGTCGGGCTGGCAATGCCAAGCACTTCGAACAATTTGTCTATGGCCCGCTGCCGGGAGGCTTCCCAGATTTGCGTGATCGTGCCGCTGACGCTGGTGTTGAGCGAGCGGGCGCGGAACAGCGCATCGCCTTCGCGCAGCTTGATGGCCCTCATGTGCGCGCGCAGGAACGAGGCGATTTGAAGCCTTGCGGTTTTGCCGCGAAAAGCATGCAGTTGCGCGGCGTCCATGCTTTGGGCTGCCGTGCGCGAGACGTCGGCGTAGAGCTCTTCCATGGAGCCGAAGTGGTGGAACAGCAGGCCGTGCGCGACGCCGGCTTGTTTGGCGATTTCGGCGGCGGACACCTCTGGAAACCCGCGCTTGGCGAACAGGCTTTCGGCGGCATCGAGAATGCGCTGCTTGCCCGACGGGGCTTTGGGCGCCTTTCTTGCGGCTTTGCGGAGGGAGATGTCTGCGGACTGGTTCATGCGCAGATCATAGCCGAAAAACAGGCATCGCCCGCAACGGCGGACAAGGGAAAACCACTATCATCGATTTCCGTTTATTGAATTATTATTGACTATAAGTCAGCTGTTTTCTACGCCTGTCCGTGATGGGAAAGCCTCGGAATATAACGGTTAAATATGCTTTTCATTTAAAGCATGAAGGCGTATGAAAATTCATTTCTGGCTGTATTTTTTGAAATAAACTGACTATTAGTCAATATTTTGCAGGAAATGCCATGGCTCCATCTTCATGTTCCGCTGGAAGCGACTCATTCGAGGTGATCGTCGTTGGCGGAGGGCCTTGCGGCCTGGCCGCCGCGATCGCCCTTGGGCGCTGCGGCGTCAAGACGCTTCTTGTCGAGAAGCATCCTTCGACTTCCTTCCATCCGCGCGGCCACGTCGTCAGCGCTCGCACAATGGAAATTCTTCGAACCTGGGGGCAGGAAGAGGCTGTGCGCCTCCGGGCCGTCCCCCATGATCGCAACCAGGGAGTCGCGTTCGTGCGATCCGTTGCCGGCGAGATGATCGGCGACATCCGCACGTATTCGGACAAACTGCGCAACCGATTGTTCGACACCTACGGCCCCAGCGCCAAGACCTCGTGCCCTCAGGACGTGCTGGAGCCCATATTGCGCCGCGCGGCGGAATCCCTGCCGTCCGTCAGCGTGCAATTCGGCACCCGGCTCGATGCACTCGAGCAGGACGCTGACGGTGTCCGGGCCTGTATCACCGACTGCGATGGCCAGAGCCGGGCGGTGCGCGCGCAGTATGCAATCGCCGCCGACGGCGCAAGGGGGGCGTTGCGGCAGGCCCTGGGCATCGAGCTTGCGGGTGACGGGCCGATGGGCAATCAAATCGGCGTGTACTTCGAGGCCGATCTTTGGCCATGGGTGAAAGACAAGCCCAATTTGCTGTGGTGGATCTATAACGACACTACGGTTGGCGTGCTCATTGCCCTGGACGGGCGATATCGCTGGACCTACAACTTTTGCTACGACCCTGGGAAGTATCGTCCCGAGGACTTCACCCGGGAACGCTGCGCGCAAATCGTCAAGGCGGTCGTGGGCGTCGAGCACCTCGAGCAGCGTGTGCGCGATGTGCGCGTCTGGCGCATGCAGGCGCGGGTTTCCGAAAACCTGCGCGCCGGCCGGGTGTTCCTGGCCGGCGATGCCGCGCACCCATTGCCGCCCACCGGCGGCCAGGGCATGAACACCGCCGTGGGCGATGTGCACAATCTGTGCTGGAAGCTGGCCCTCGTCATCCAGGGAAAGGCCGGCGACGGCTTGCTCGACAGCTACGAGCAAGAGCGATTGCCGGTCATCCGGTTCAATGTCGAGCAAAGCGTGCGCAACGCCCGCAAGATGGAGGCGGCGGGTTTGGGAGGCATCATGCGTACGCCCGAGGACTTCCGCGAAGAAGACATCTCCCGCATGCGCCAGGCCATTCCGCTGCAGCGCGAGCACTTCGAATATCACGGACAAACCTTCGGGTATGTATACCGCTCCGGGCTGATTTTCGATGAAGGAGCGGATCCCCCGCCCAGCGAAGTGAATACCTATACCCCCACCGCCGCTCCCGGCGCCCGGGCGCCGCATTGCTGGCTGAGATGGCGCGACGGCGCTTCGCTGTCCACCATCGATCTTTTCAAGGATCTGAGATTCCCGCTGTTGGCGGGACGCCTTGGGTATGCGTGGCTGGCGGCCTTCCGCACAGCGGCCGTCGGCGCCGGACTCGAGGGCGGCGCCTTCCGGGTCGGGCCCGATGGCGACCTGGTCGATAACCAGGGGGCGTTTCACGAGTTGTACGAAATCAGTCCCGAAGGGGCCGTTCTGGTTCGGCCCGACGGCCATGTGGCATGGCGTTCGCAGGGGGCGGCCGACGACCCCGGCGAGGTGTTGCAGCGGGTTGTCCGGGCCATCGTCACCGGCTCGAACGAAGCCATCCTTCAAACCGCATAAAACCGTTTTCCGCAAGGAGCAGCGACTCATGACCACGATTTCCCCATACACCCGGCCGCCGCGGCGCCTGGCGCACATCGCCCTTAGAACCAATCAGCTTGAACGGATGGTCGCCTGGTATGGCCGCGTGCTTGGCACGCGTATCGCCTACGGTTCCGACAAGGTGGCGTTCCTGACCTATGACGAAGAGCATCACCGCATCGCCCTGCTGGCCATGGACGATTACCCGGCCCGGCCCGAGCAGAGCACGGTCGGCCACGTTCACACGGCGTTTGCCTACGATTCGCTCGACGAGCTCATGGGCACGTATGTGCGGCTCAAGGCCGAGAACATCCTGCCGCGCCGCTCCATCCATCACGGCCCCACGGTGTCCCTGTACTACGCCGACCCCGACGGCAACCAGATCGAGCTCCAGGTGGACAGCTTTCCCGATGCGGAATCCGCCAACGCCTGGATGCGCAGCGAAGCATTCAGCCGCAACCCAATAGGCATCGAGTTCGATCCCGAGGCCATGCTCGTGCGGATGCGTTCGGGCGAGCCCGAGGCGGCTCTCTTGCGCCGTCCCGACAGCGTATAGCGATTCTTTGTCCGGCATTCTTGACGCTGTTGTCCTGGATGGCTGGAAGGCGATTTGCCAGGCGGGAGGCGCTGCGCGATCATAGGGGGCGAGTTTTTCCCTTGTTCCGCCTGGATACCATCGTGACCTTCGAAAATGAGCCGTTTGAAGCCTATGTGAGCGCCATCCGCGCCTGCAGGGTTTGCCGTGACCAGCCTCGCTATGGCAAGCCGCTGGATCACGAGCCCAGGCCGGTCCTCCAGGTTTCGGAGACGGCCCGCATCTGTATTGCCAGCCAGGCCCCGGGCGCCCGGGTGCATGCCAGCGGCCGCCCGTTCAGCGATGCCTCGGGGGTTCGCTTGCGGGAATGGATGCACATCGAAGAGGACGAGTTCTACGACGAGTCCCGGGTCGCGATCATTCCCATGGGGTTCTGTTTTCCGGGCACCAAGCCCGGCAGCGGCGACCTGCCTCCGCGCCGCGAGTGCAGCGAAATCTGGCACGAGGAGTTGTTCAGGCGCTTGCCGAACCTGAAGCTGCTGCTGGCGATCGGCGGCTATGCGCAGCGCTGGCACCTGGGGGCGGAAGCCACCCGCCAAGGTGTCAACGAAACGGTGCAATCGTGGCGCCAAGTCTACCAAGCGGATCCCGCGCGGCACATCTATCCGCTGCCGCATCCCTCGTGGCACAACAATAACTGGATCAAACGCAACCCCTGGTTCGAGGCCGAGATGCTGCCGGTGTTGCGAGCGGACGTGCGCGCCGCCCTTTCCTGATCCCGAAGCGGGCGTTCCTTTTTAAGGGTTTATTCTGTATTTACCCCTATCGGCGAAATAATTAATATATTATCTAATTTTCTAACATGTTAATTATTTATCACCATAACCGAAGAGGGACTCATGAGACGAACCTGGCGTGCCATTTGTATTTCAACCGTTGCGCTTGCCGCCGCCTTTACCGTGGGCGCGCAGGCGGAAACGGTCAATGTGGGTGTCACGGTGCCGACCACCGGGCCGGCGGCCATTCTGGGGGTGGGCGCGCGCAATGCGATCAGCCTTTTCCCCAGCAAGATCGCGGGCTACGACGTCAATTTCAGGGTGCTGGACGACGCCAGCGACATCACCAATTCGGTGAAGAACGCCAAGCAGTTCCTGGGCGACAAGGTCGACCTGATCGTGGGTTCGTCCACGTCGCCGCAGTCGCTGGCCATCATCGAGGCCATTGCCGGCTCGCAAACGCCGTTGATCGCCCTGGGCGCTTCGGCGCGCATCGTGACCCCCATGGACGACAAGCGTAAATGGGTGTTCAAGACGGCGGCCAACGATTCGCTCATGGCCCAGGCCATCATCGAGCACATGGTCGGCAAGAAGGTCAAGACCTTGGGCTTCATCGGTTTCGGCGACGCCTACGGCGACAGCTGGCTGAACGAAATCAAGCCCTTGGCGGAAAAGAACGGCATCAAGCTGGTCGCCGTGGAGCGCTTTCATCCCAAGGATCAGAGCGTGACGGGCCAGGTGCTGCGCGTCATGGGCGGTCATCCTGACGCCGTGCTGGTTGCAGGTTCCGGCACGCCGGCCGCCTTGCCGCATGCCACGCTGGTCGATCGCGGCTACAAGGGTCTTATTTACCAGACTCACGGCGCGGCGACCGAGGATTTCCTGCGCGTGGGCGGCAAGGCGCTGAACGGCGGCTTCCTGCCGGTGGGCCCGAACCTGGTGTGGGAGCAGTTGCCAGACGGCTTCCCTACCAAGGCGGCCAGCGCCAAGTTCGTGCCTTTGTATGAAAGCAAGTTCGGCAAGAATTCGCGCTCGAACTTCGCGGCCCAGGCTTACGACGTGCTGCTGTTGCTGGAGCGCGCCTTGCCCGAAGCCGGCAAAAAGGCCAAGCCGGGTACGCCCGAGTTTCGCGTTGCCTTGCGCGATGCGCTGGAAAACGTGAAAGAGCTGCCGGCCAACGCGGGCGTCTTCAACATGACCCCCACCGACCACTCCGGCCTGGACAAGCGTGGCCGCGTCATCGTCAGGATCCAGGACGGCAAATGGGTGCTGGACAAGGCCGATCAATAAAAGTTGGCGAGCGTGCAGCCACCGGCCGCCCGCAAGGGCTGTCCGGTGGATTCGCATCAGTTTAAATATACGAACCAAGCAAACAGCACGCTGGTTTCTGGGGCCTCCTTTTCGGAGGCCTATCTGCCTTTTGAGGCGGAAGCGGGTTTTGCCTTGGCCTTTTGAGCGCCGGCCGGTGCTTTGGCTCTGGCATTCAGGGGCGTTCGCACCACTTTCGCGGCGGCCTGGGCCGGGTCGGGCAGGGCGATGAGGGTGTCCAGCAGCGCGTAGACGGAAAGCAGGCTTTCCTGCCCCAGCAGTTCCTTGAGCGTGCTGTACTGGGTTTCAATGGATCGGCTGATGGCGCCCACCAGGTTCTTGCTGTGGGTGGTCAGGTCGACATACACCTTGCGCTGGTCGCTGGAAAGGCGGTGTCGCACGATCAAGCCGTTCTGCTCCATGCGATCCAGTATTCCGCTAAGGCTGGGCGCAAGGATGCAGGACTCTTCCGCGACGCGGCCGGTTTCCATTTCCCCGAATTCATTGAGCACCCGGATCACGCGCCATTGCTGTTCCGTCAGGCCATGCTTTTTAAGGTCTTTACGAAAATAGCGCATGACCGACTCGCGCGCCCTCAGCAGGAGCATGGGCAGGTTGCGATGCTGGAATTTATTATTGTTCATTGCGTGGCGCGAGGCGGCGGGCGCTTTTGGGGTCGTAAAAACTCTACTTTAGCGCATGCGCCGCGGATTTTCGGAATAGTTAATGTATTAAATTGTTGAGCATGGCGCCGAACCCGGAATGTGCATGGTGGCTTTGAAAAAAATTCATATAAAACAAAATATTGCGCCAGACAAAAAATTCCATGGAATTCCATGGAAAGCCAATAAGTACCTCATTCGCGGTATAGAATTATTCGAGCCAGGAACTATACTTTCACAAAGCCGCGACAACGCGGCAAACCAGAAACTGGCTGCCCGCAACAGGGCGCGGAACAGGTTCATGCCTGCGTCCGGCGAGGCGGCAAGAGGTCATTGATCGGCCGAGCGGGAAACAGGCCCGCCGGCGAACCAAAGAACTAGGAGACAACCATGTTCCTGAAAAATACCTGGTATGTGGCCGGTTGGTCGCAAGAAATTACCGCCCAGTCCCCGCTTCCCCGCACGATTCTGGGTGTTCCCGTCGTATTGTGGCGCGATGCCCAGGGCAAGGTTTCGGCGCTGCCTGATCGCTGTCCGCATCGGGGCGCGCCGTTGTCCAAGGGGCGCATCGAGGGAAGCGAGCTGCGCTGCATGTACCACGGCATGAAGTTCGACGCGCAGGGCGCCTGTACCCATATTCCGGGGCAAGAGCGTATTCCGCCCGGCGCCGACCTAAGCGGCTTCCCCGTTGTGGAGCGCAATAAATGGGTGTGGATCTGGATGGGCGACGCCGACAAGGCCGACGCCAGCCTCATCCCCGACACATACTGGCTGGACAGCCCGCAGTGGCGCTACAAACCCGGCGGCAATATGCATTACGACGTCAACTACCTGCTCATTGCCGACAACCTGCTGGACTTCTCGCACCTGCCTTTCGTGCACGAGAAAACCCTGGGCGGCAGCGCCGACTATGCCAATACCCGGGCCGATGTAAAGCGGCTGGACAACGGCTTGCGGGTCGAACGCTGGTTCATGGACGCGCCGCCCGCGCCCTTCGTCAAGGACCTGACGGGCTGGACGCAGAACGTCGACCGCTGGAATATGTACGACTTCGTCGTGCCGGGCGTTCTGCTCATGGATTCGGGCAGTGCGCCGGCCGGCGGCGGCGCCCGCGAAGGCAACCGCGAGGGAGGCGTGCAGTTCCGCAGCGCGCAGGCGCTGACGCCTGAAACGGAAACCAGCACCCATTATTTCTATTCCCAGGCGCATGACTTCGCCCTGGACGATCCATCCGTTACCGAAAAACTGCACGCCACGGTGGTGGCCGGCTTCAAGGAAGACTGGGAAATGATTCACGCCCAGGCCCATACGCTGTCGCTCGACCGCAGTTTCAAGATGATCCCGCTTAACGTCGACAACGCGCTGGGGCACTTCCGCTGGCTGATGGGCAGGCTTATTTCGACAGAACAAACCGTGGCTCGCGCCGCTTAGGAGACTACCATGTCCTTACCTCCCGCCCCCGTTTTGCAGGCGCTCAAGAAAAGCTCCTCCAGCATGGCCAACCGCAGCACGCCTTTCGTCTACAACGAATGGTATGTCGCCGCGTTTTCCAGCGAAGTCACCCGCGAATTCCTGCCGCGCATCCTGCTTGAAAAGCGCGTCGTCCTGTTCCGCACCGAGGCCGGCGAAGCCGTGGCCTTGTCCGATCGCTGCGCGCACCGGGCCTATCCGCTGTCGCTGGGCAAGCTGGAGGGCGACACCATCGTCTGTGGCTATCATGGCTTTCGCTTCAACGCCGAAGGCGATTGCATCGATGTGCCGTCGTCCGCCAAATGCCCGCGCGACCTGGGCGTGGCCCGCTACCGCGTGGTCGAGCGCGGGCCGCTGGTGTGGATCTGGATGGGCAACCCCGACGAGGCCGACGAGTCGCGCCTGGTCGAGCAGGAATGGCTGAGCGAAGCCAACTGGGCAAAATCCAGCGGCTATTTCGAGCTGCAGTCCAACTACATCAGCATGCACGAGAACCTGCTCGATCTTACGCATTTGTCGTTCCTGCACGCCAATACCTTCGGCACGCCCGACTACGCCAAGGCGGCGTTCAAGTCCGAGATCAACGATGGCTATTTTGCACTGTATCGCGACGTAGTTCCCACCACGCTGCCGCCGCTGTGGGCCAAGCCCACCGGGCTGGAAGGCTGCACCACCGCGGCGCGCATCGTGAAGTCCGAATTCAAGTCGCCGGCCTTCCACCAGGTCAACGTCAGCTTCTACGACAACAAGCTGCCCGAGGCGCAGCGTGCGGTTTCGCGCATCAAGACCGCGCATATTCTTACACCGCAAACGCATTCGAGCTGCCATTACTTCATTGTGCACGGCCGCGACTTCGGCCTGGAAGACGACAGCATCACGCAGTTCATGCACGAAAACCTGTTCGAGGCGTTCAACGAGGACGTCGAAGGCATGGCGGCCCTGGAGCAAGTCTGGCAAACCACGAGCCCCGACGATATGTACGAGATTTCCGTCGGGGCGGACGGCCCCTCGGTGGCCATGCGCCGCTACATCAAGCAGCGCGCCGATGCCGAAGGCCTGGCGAAAGCCGCCGAACCAAAGGTGGTCAGCGCCCCGGTTCGCAAGGAAGCCACCGTTTGACCGCATGAGCGCGCGCCCGCCCTATCGCGAGCTGGGCCGTCTTGTCGACAGCATCGGCAACGACGGCTTTGCCGCGGCCGTGTTCGAGCTGATGTACGCGGCGGTGGGGGCGGATCACGTGGTGGCGCATCTGGTGGGGCGCGATCACATCCTGGGCCTCTTCACCCACGGCCTGCTTTCCGCGCGCATCGCCAATACCATCAATCAGCGCTATCTCGAGCGCTATCACATGCTGGATAAAAGCGTGTCGTCGTTCCGCGAACTGGGCGACGACGAGCCGGTGGTCACCCGCTTCGACCAGCGTCTCAACGCCTCGCCGACCTACAGCGCCTTCTTCTTCGAAAGAACCGGCTTGTGCGACAAGCTGTCGGTGGTCAGCAACCACAGCGAGGGCATGGCGTTCTGCAATCTGTACCGGCTGGATGCCAGCGGCAAATTCAGCAAGAAAAACCTGCTGGACGCCCAGGCCCTGGCGCCGGTGCTCATGGCCGCCATCTGGCAGCACGTGGGCCGCATCGGCCAGGCCAGCCTGCCCACCATGAAGACACTGGCCGAGCCTTACGCGGCCGAGCGGCACGCGCTGCAAACATTATCGAGGCGTGAAATGCAGGTGTGCCAGCGTTTGCTGGCCGGGGCCAGCAACGAAGGCGTGGCCCTGGATCTGTCCATCAGCACGCACACGGTCAGGACGCTTAGAAAACGTGTCTACAAGAAACTGCAGGTCAACTCGCTGAGCGACCTGTACGCCAAGTACATGAATGCCATGTCGGCGATGGTCAGCGGGCAATGACGCCGGCCGCGAGTCGCGGCCGGGGCGGCCCGCCTGCTCCGGCAGGCTGCCATGGTGCCGTTCTGGGGCCTACATGCCGCCCATGGCCAGGTATTTGAGCTCCAGGTAGTCGTCCAGGCCGTGGCGCGAGCCTTCGCGGCCCAGGCCCGAGTTCTTGATGCCGCCGAACGGCGCGACCTCGGTGGAGATCAGCCCGGTGTTGATGCCGACCATGCCGTATTCCAGCGCTTCGGAAACGCGCCACTGGCGCGCTGAGTCGCGGGTATACATATAGGCGGCCAGGCCGAACTCGGTGTCGTTGGCCATGGCCACGGCCTGCTGCTCGTCGTCGAAGCGGAACAGCGGGGCGACGGGCCCGAATATTTCCTGCTTGGCGACGTCCATGGCGGGCGTAACGCCGGTAAGCACCGTGGGTTCGAACCATAAACCGCCCAGGGCGTGGCGCTTTCCGCCGGTGGCAATGCCGCCGCCCTTGGCGACGACGTCGGCGATCAGGCGTTCGGCCTTCTGCACGGCGGCTTCATTGATGAGCGGGCCTTGAACGACGCCGTTTTCCAGGCCGTCGCCGACCTTCAGTTGGCGGGCGGCTTCGGCCAGCTTGCGGCTGAAGGCGTCGTAGATGCCGGCCTGCACCAGGAAGCGGTTGGTGCAGACGCAGGTCTGGCCTGAGTTGCGGTATTTGGAGGCAATGGCGCCCTGTACGGCGGCGTCCAGGTCGGCGTCGTCGAAGACGATGAACGGCGCGTTGCCGCCCAGTTCCAGCGACAGCTTCTTGACGGTGGGCGCGCATTGGGCCATGAGCAGGCGTCCGACTTCGGTGGAGCCGGTGAACGAAAGCTTGCGCACGACGGGGCTGGAGGTGAGCTCGCCGCCGATGGCGCGCGGATCGCCCGTGACGATGTTGAGGACGCCGGCCGGCAGTCCCGCGCGTTCGGCCAGTTCGGCCAGGGCCAGCGCCGAAAGAGGCGTGAGCTCGGCGGGCTTGACCACCATGGTGCAGCCGGCGGCCAGCGCCGGCCCGGCTTTGCGGGTGATCATGGCCGCCGGGAAGTTCCAGGGCGTGATGGCTGCGCATACGCCGACGGGCTGCTTGACGGCCAGCAGGCGTTTATCGGGGAACGGCGAGGGGATGATTTCGCCGTAGGCGCGCTTGCCTTCTTCGGCGAACCATTCGATGAACGACGCCGCGTAGGCGATTTCGCCTTTGGACTCGGCCAGGGGCTTGCCTTGTTCCAGCGTCATGAGGCGCGCCAGGTCGTCCTGGTGCTGCATCACGAGCTGGAACCAGCGCTGCAGGATGCGGGCGCGTTC
>JBEBXF010000023.1:0-18039 GCA_040391725.1 Eoetvoesiella caeni
CTCGACAACACCATCATGAATGCTCCGATCACCGATACGCCCGTCCAGAACGCGGCGCTGGCCGACGAAATCAAAACCCTTGGCATGCAGGCCCGGCAAGCCGCGCGGCTGCTCATGACGGCCTCCGGCCAGGCCAAGGCCCGAGCCCTGCGCGCCATGGCGGCACGCCTCGAGCGCGACAAGACGGTATTGCAGGCTGAAAACGCCAAAGACCTGGAAGCCGCCCGCAAGAACGGCCTGGCCCCGGCCATGGTGGATCGCCTGGCCTTGTCGGACAAAGCCCTGAAAACCATGATGGCGGGCCTGCTGCAAATCGCCGACATGCCCGATCCGGTCGGCAGCGAAACCGCGTCGAACACGCGGCCCAACGGCATGCGGGTCGGCCAGATGCGCGTGCCCATCGGGGTCATCGGCATCATCTACGAATCGCGCCCCAACGTCACCATCGACGCGGCCGCGCTGTGCCTGAAATCGGGCAACGCCACGATTCTGCGCGGCGGCAGCGAAGCCTTCCATTCCAATCGCGCCCTAGGGGCGGTCATTCAGGCGGGCCTGGCCGATGCCGGCCTGCCCGAGCACGCCGTGCAGGTGGTCGGCACCACCGACCGCGCGGCGGTGGGGCTGCTGGCCACCCTCACCGACTACATCGACGTCATCATTCCCCGCGGCGGCAAGGGGCTGATCGCGCGGCTTTCCAACGAGGCGCGCGTGCCGCTGCTCAAGCACCTTGACGGCAACTGCCATGTCTACATCGACGCGGCCGCCGACCTGGACAAGGCCCACGACATTGCCGTCAATGCCAAGACCTACCGCTACGGCATCTGCGGCGCCATGGAAACACTGCTGGTGCATGCCGCCGTCGCGCCCGCCATATTGCCCCGCCTCGCCAAGACCTTGCTGGACAAAGGCGTGGAGCTGCGCGGCTGCGAGCGCACCCGCGCGCTGATTCCACAAGCCGTGCCGGCCACCGACGACGACTGGGCCACCGAATACCTCGAACCCATACTGGCCATCCGCATCGTCGACGACATCGACCAGGCCATGGATCACATTGCGCGCTGGAGTTCGGGCCATACCGAATCCATCGTCACCGAAAACCTGCATGCCGCCACCCGCTTCCAGCGAGAGGTCGATTCCAGCTCGGTGTACGTCAACCTGCCCACCTGCTTCGCCGACGGGTTCGAATACGGCCTGGGTGCGGAAATCGGCATTTCAACCAACCGCCTGCACGCCCGCGGCCCGGTCGGGCTCGAAGGCCTGACCACGCTCAAATGGGTGCTGACCGGCGACGGCCAGTTGCGCGGCTGACATGCTGTGGGTCAAGACCCTGCACATCGTGTTCGTCGTTTCGTGGTTCGCCGGCCTGTTCTACCTGCCGCGCATCTACGTCAACCTGGCTCAAAACCCCAACGAAGCCGTCCAGGCCTGCCTGCTGGGCATGGCCCGGCGCCTGTACCGCTTTACCACCAAGCTGGCGGTGCTGGCCATCTTGTTCGGCCTGTGGCTGTTCCTGGGCTTCAAGCTCGGACAGGGCCAGGCATGGATGCACGCCAAACTGCTTCTGGTGCTGGTGGTCATTGCCTACCATCTGGCCTGCGGCAGGCTGCTGAAAAATTTTGAAGCCGGCCGCAATACCCGCAGCCACCGCTACTACCGCTGGTTCAACGAAGCCCCCGTCATCCTGCTGCTGGTTATAGTTGCCCTGGTCGTAGTCCGACCTTTCTGACCTACGTACCTCTTCATGACCGAGTCCGACAACACACGCAAGACCCTTACGCTTTCCAAACGCCCCAAGGAAACCGAAGATACCGCGCCGGCCAACAAGCGCCAGCGCTCGGGCGGGCGCGCCCGCCAGGTCGCGCAACGCGAGCTCGAGCGCACCAAGCAGGCCCCCGTTAGAATGGCGGCCCAGGGCACCAGCTCGGAACGTCCGATCCCATCGCGTCCAGACAGGAAAAATCGGGCGCCAGACACCTCGGCCGCAACACCTTCCTTCTCCGAGCGGCGCGGCTCTTCCGCGCCGCCGCACGCATCCGGCAAGCGCCCGGAGCATGAACCGCGGCACGACGTTGCCGATGCCCAAGCCGATGCACCCCGCATAGGCCGGCGAAAGTCCGCAAAGCCCGCCCGCGATGCCGAGATCTTCCCCATCTTCGCTCCCTGCCCTCAAGGGCTGGAGGAAGCACTGGCCGAGGAACTCCAGGCCTTGGGCTTCGACGACGCGCGGCCGGGACGCGCCGGCTGCCACTTCAGCACCGACTGGACGGGCATGCAGCGCGCCAATCTGTATTCCCGCCTGGCCACCCGCATACTGCTGCAAGTGGCGCACGGCCCGGTGCGGCACGAAGACGACATTCTCGAACTGGCCCGCCAGACGTCCTGGGAACGTTGGTTCGGCCCGGAACAAACGCTGCGCGTCGACACGTCGGCGATCCGCAGCCCCATGCAAAGCCTGCAATATTGCAATCTGCGGGCCAAGGACGGCATTTGCGACCGCCTGCGCGAACGCGAGGGCGCGCGGCCCGATATCGATACCGTGCGGCCCGATGCCCGGGTCCACTTGTTCCTGACCGAAGACAGTGCCACCTTGTACCTGGATACCTCGGGCGAATCCCTGTTCAAGCGCGGCTGGCGCCTGGACAAGGGCGAAGCCCCCATCCGGGAAAACCTGGCGGCCGGCATTCTGGCGCTTTCCGGCTGGGATCCCTCACAGCCTCTGCTCGATCCGTTTTGCGGCAGCGGCACCATCCTGATAGAAGCCGCCTGGATCGCCCTGGGCGTGCCGGCGGGCATCTGGCGGCCTTTCGGTTTCGAGCGCCTGCGCAACCATGATGCGCGGCATTGGCGCGATCTCAAGGACGATGCGCGCTCGCATATCGGCACGCAGTTGGAAAGCCCGCTGGTGGGTGTGGATCTGGATCCCGCCGCCATCGACGCGGCGCGACGCAATGTCGAACGCGCCTGGCTGACTCCCGACTCCATCCGCTTCGAAGTGGGCGATGCCCGCGACACGCTCCCGCCCGCGCCATCGGGCTGGCTCGTGACCAACCCGCCCTACGGACTAAGGCTGGATACCGACGACACCGAAATGTGGCGCGCCTGGTCGCAAAACCTCAAGCACAACTTCAGCGGCTGGCGGATCGGCGTCATTACCAGCGACCTGAGCCTGCCGCAAAAAATGCGCCTCAAGCCCAATCGCCGCTACCCTTTGCATAACGGCGCGCTCGATTGCCGGCTGTTCAACTTTGAAATGGTGCAGGCCAGCTACCGCCGCTAACGTGCCATTTAAACAACAGTTTGCGAAAGCCCGAATGGCATCGGCGAACCGTTTTTACTGCGTCGCAACAAAAAAAGCTTGCTATTCTAGGGTTAACCCTTATAATAGGGTTAACCCTGAGCGAAACGCTCAATTTATAGAGAGGCTAACCATGATCCACCTGTCCAGCGACATCCGTCTTACCGATGAACTCGAACGCCAACTGATGCAAGAAGCCATCGACGAACAAAACCGCTTCAAGCCCGGCGTTGCGCTGAAGAGCCTATTCGTCAAACTGGGCAAAACCCAGAAAACCAGCAGCATTGCTCCTGTCAGCCGCAAGAACGTTGAATCGGCCGCTTGATTATCGACCGATAGCCGGAGCTGTTCCGGCGATTTGCAGGCCTGCAGCCCCGCTGCTCTCTCTCCGAAAAAGCCGCAAGAGCGGCTTTTTCCATTTCCGCTGGCAAGATGTCGGATAATAGAGGGCTGCCACACTCCATTTCCGACCAGGCCAGCTCGCCAATGCCACAAACCGCCATTTCACCCTCCGCCATGTCCACCCCCAGCCGCCTGCGCCGATGCGCCTGCATGATCTACGAGGGCGTTCTGCTGTTCGGCGTGGTTTTCCTGGCGGGCTACATTCTGGACACCCTGACGCAAAGCCGCAGCGGCCTCACCTTGCGCCATCTGCGCCAGGCCATCCTGTTCGTGGCCATTGGCGTGTATTTCGTCATGAGCTGGCGCGCCAATGGCCAGACCTTGCCCATGAAAACCTGGAACATCCGCATCGCCGAACGCGACGGCACGACGCCCGGCGTGTCCCGGCTCGTACTGCGCTACATCCTGGCCTGGTGCGTGCCCCTGGTGGCGGCCATGGTGATCCGGGGCATTTCCCACGCCAGCGGCCTTGCCGCCATCGACCTGCTCATCGTCTTCGCGCCTTTTGCCCTGTTTCTTTGGACCTGGTTCGACCGCGACGGCCAGTTCCTGCACGACCGGCTGCTCGGCACGCGGCTGGTAAGCGTCTAGCGCCGGTTGGCAAACCCCAGGCGCCTCGACAATCAACCCCGTAAAAACCCTAGGGCGCAGAACTTTCTGTACCTCAGGGATTGCACAGAATCCGCTTGTCGTTCATGCTTGCACAGTAAAAAGACGCCCACGCCTTTCTTTACCTCGTTGCAGCCAAAAAACAAACAATGAACGACCGATACCCTGATCTCTACTCTTCTTATCAGTGGTTTGTCCCTTCCCAATTCAATATCGCGCAGGTGTGCGTGCACCGATGGGCCGAAAACCTGCACGAGGGCCGGCGCACCGCCATTTATTTCGAGGACGAAAACAGCCAGCCCAGCGTCTGGAGCTATACCCGGCTATCGGAAACCAGCCATCAACTGGCCAACGGGCTCATCAGAATGGGCGTACAGCCCGGCGATCGCGTGGCCGTCGTCATGGCGCCCTGCCCCGAACTCATCGCCTCCTGCATGGCGGTGTTCAGTGTGGGGGCCATCGCGGTTCCACTGTCGGCGCAGCGGCTGGGCCCCGATGGGCTGGGAGCGCGCCTGCGTGATGCCGAAACACGCGTAGCCCTGGTCGACGCCGCATCCGGGCCCGACCTCCTGCAAGCCCAGGTGCGCTGCCCCGCGCTGACGCAAATCGTCGGGCTGGGCTTCCAGCACGACAGCATTCTGCCATGGCACAGCCTGCTTGCGCGCCAGCCCACCAGCTTCAAGCTGCTGCCCACCCGCTCGGACAGCCCGGCCCTGCTGCTCCATGCCGACCATCCTCCGGCCAAGCCGCTGGGAACCCTTCATGCCCACCGCGCCCTCATCGGCAATCTGCCAGGCTTCGTGGCGTCGCAAAACTGGTTTCCCCAGCCGGCCGACATATTCTGGACGCCCGCCGATGCAACGCACTGCAACGGCTTGCTCAACGGCGTGCTGCCCGCCTTGTACTTCGGCCGGGCCGTCGTCATCACCGCCGGCAGCGCAACCGGCGCGCGCACGCTCGACATCCTGAAACGCTACCGGGTCACCAATGCGGCGGTCACGCCCAATACGCTCGTGCGCCTCATGGACGAACTCCAGGACGCGCCCCGCGAACAATACCCCCAGTCCCTGCGCGCCGTCATGGTCAGCGGCGGCGCACTGCCCGGTCATGTCTTCGAGTGGTGCCAGCGCGCCCTGGGCGTCACGCCCAACGAAACCTACAGCCAGGCCGAAGCCAACTACGTCATCGGCAACAGCCATTTCAAATGGCCGGCGCTGGCGGGCAGCCTCGGGCGGCCCTACCCCGGCCATCTGGTCACCGTGCTGGACGACCACGGCAAACCTTCCCCGGCCAACATCGTCGGCGAAATCGCCATCAACCGCTACGATGTCCTCGGCCATCCCGACCCTTCCATGTTCCTCGGCTACTGGCGCAACGAAGCGGCCACCCTGGCCCGCTTCAGCGGCGACTGGCTGATGACCGGCGATCTGGCCACCATCGACAAGCAGGGAAACTTCTGGCATTGCGGGCGGCGGGACAAGCCGCTCAAGAATCCAGGCCAGCATTTCGACCCGGCCGCCATCGTTCTGGCCCGCGACGAACTGCGCACGACGGCCGCCGGCGAGCGATAATAATAAACACTGAATGCCGGCCCGCCTCCGCAGGAAGGCAAGCCGGCCGCCACGGCGGCGAGCGCGCATGCGCTGGTCCGCGCAACCAAGGATACTCATGGCCATCTACCAATTCGACACCCTCGCACCCCAGATCGACGACGACACGTTCATTTTCGACAGCGCCGACATCATCGGCGACGTCAGGCTGGCCGCCGGGGTCAGCATCTGGTCCAACGTCAACATACGCGGGGACAACGCCCCCATCGTCATCGGGCGCAACAGCAACATCCAGGAAGGCAGCGTGCTGCACGTCGACAGCGGCGTGCCCATGGCCATCGGCGAGAACGTGACCGTGGGCCATCAGGCCATGCTGCACGGCTGCACCATCCTCGACGGCGCCCTCATCGGCATGCAGGCCATCGTGCTGAACAACGCCGTCATCGGGCGCAACTGCCTCATCGGCGCGGGCGCCATTGTCCCGGAAGGCCGCGAAATCCCCGACAATTCGCTGGTGGTGGGCGTAGGCAAGATCGTGCGCGAACTCTCTCAGGACGAAATCCGCTCCATGCACGAAAACACCCGGCACTACGTGGAGCGCGGACGCGAATACAAAAAATCGCTGAAGCGCATAGCCTAGCCCGGCGCGGCAAGGTAAGGCCTGGTGCCAGGCCGCCCCTTCCTGAATACGCAATGGGCAGCCGCGGCATGGCCGTTCGATGCGGCCGTGGATGGGCTAAAATCCCGTAGATGACCGACCAACTGAAAAAATACCTGTTCCAGGATCACAGCACACGGATCCAGGCTGTAAAACTGAGCGCCGAATGGCAAACAGGGCTTAGCCACCAAAGCTATCCGGATTGCGTGCAACGCCTGCTGGGCGAGCTGACCTCGGCCGCCGTGCTCCTGGCCTCCAACCTCAAATTCGACGGCTCCGTCGTACTGCAACTGCAAGGAGACGGGCCGGTGGCGCTCATCGTCGTCGAGTGCGGCCGCGGCCTTACCATCCGGGCCACGGCCACGCTGCGCGAAGGCCGCGACGTCCCCGCCGACGGCACGCTGCAAAGCCTGCTCAACCAGCACGGCCAGGGCCGCTTCATCGTGGTGCTGGATCCCAACCGCGAAACCACCGATCTGCAGCCCTACCAGGGCGTGGTGCCGCTGGAAGGGCAAACCGTGGCGGAAGTGCTGGAACACTATATGCGCAACTCCGAGCAGTTGGATACGCGTTTATGGCTGGCCGCCGACGCCGAAAACACGGCTGGCCTGCTGCTGCAAAAGCTGCCCGGACAAGGCGGAAGCGGCGCCGCCGAGGCCGGGCAGGCCCAGGACACCTGGGAACGCGCCTGCGTGCTGGCCAATACCCTGAAGCCCGACGAACTGCTGCAACTGGATACCGACGCCGTCATCCACCGCCTTTTCTGGGAAGAAACGCTGATCGCCTTCGACCCCCAGGACGTGCGCTGGTGGTGCCCCTGCACGCGCGAACGCGTGGCCAACATGCTGCGCACGCTGGGAAACGAAGAAATCGAATCCATCCTCGCCGAGCAAGGCCACGTCGACGTCGCCTGCAACTTTTGCGGCAAGCCGTATCGCTTCGACCCCATCGATTGCGCGGGCCTGTTCATTTCCCACATCAATAAAGAGCCGGAAGGCGGCCAGTCCCTGCACTAGTAGGCCGTCTGGCTGGTTCGCGCCAGCCTGCGGCCTGTCAACGCCAAAGAGCACGCACCGACCGGCCACGAGCAGGCTGGCGCGCCGTGAAGCGCAGGCATTTTCCACAATCGACGCAAGCAGGCCGGCACGGCACACTGTCGCCATGCACGCCCCGTCCCGCCATCCTCGATATCCGGCTCGCTGCCCGCGACAGGCAGGCTACTCGCTCGTCGAATTTTCCGCCGTCGCGGTCCCGCTGCTCATGGCAGGCCTGAGCAGCGTCGAAATTGCGCATTGGTTCTTCGTCAAACAGGCTGTCAGCCTGGCCCTGCTCGAGGCCGCACGCGCCGGCATCACCCAGCACGCCAAGCCTCAGGCCATGGAAGCCGCATTTGAAAAAGCCTTGTTGCCTTTGCACCCTGCATCGCCCGGGCAATCGGCCGAACAAAAACTGCAGGCCGCGCTGCGCAAACGCAGCCAAGGCATCGGCGGCCCGCCCTGGCGAATCGAAATCCTGCAGCCAGGGCCGGCGGCCTTTGCCGACTTCGGCGGCACTCGGCTCCCGGTCAGCGCCAGGCACGGCCTCGCGGCCATCGACAATCATTACCAGGCCGAACAACATCAGCGCCATCTTGAACGCGGCTGGCCGCAAGGCCGCGGCCCGGCTTCCGGCGCCACCATCTACGAAGCCAATACCTTGGCGCTGCGTCTTACTTATTTGTACGAACCCGCCCTGCCGGGCCTGAAAGGGCTGATCCGCCAACTGGCTTCGGGCACAGAAGTCTACGGCGCCCATGCCATGTCCCGCGGATACTTGCCCATGCGCCAGGAGATCCGCCTGACCATGCAAACGCATGCCCTGCAATGGCCGGCTTCGTCCAGCGGCAAAATAAGCGCCCAGGCGGCCAATACTCAGTTGAGTGCGGCGACCACGGAACCCTGCGCCGGCATATGGTGCTTGAGAACGGGCGGCCAATCCCCCGGCACGGAACCTTCGGCTACTATGCCGCAAAGCGGCAACGCGGGCCCACCCGATCCGGCCAGCCCGCCCTACAGCCACGAAAACCTCGTCCCCGACCCAACGCCGCCAGCCGGCCCGCAGCCCGGCGCGGGCGCCGACACAACAACGCCGCAAACCGGAAATCCGGAATGCGGCGTCACGTTATGCTGTTTGCCTTGAAGCGCGTCAGTTGCCCTTCTTCTCGTCCGGGCCGGACAGCTTGGGGGTTTTCAGCAAGGGCTCTTTCTCGTTGGGCGAGAGAATCTGCACATAGGTCTCGCCCTGCTTGACCATGCCCAATTCCCCTCGCGCGCGCTCCTCCACCGCCGAAGTCCCGGTTTTAAGATCCTGGACTTCAGCCGCCAGCGCATTATTGCGCGCCAGCAGTGCTTCGTTGGTGTCGCGTTGCGCCGCTACTTTTTCCTGCAGCTCATGAACCCGGAACCACCCCCCCTTGCCCCACCACAACGGGTACTGGATGGCCAGAGTCAGCAAAACCAAAACTATGAATAGCAGTCGCATGGCTGGTTCAAGCCCGGACGAAGCCGGACGCTATTTAGGGCCTGTTAACCCATATTAAGGAGATCGCGTTGGGGCGGGAACCGGCTGAACGCCGGGCGCCCCGCGCTCCAGGCCCCATGCCTGGGCTTGCCGGGCCAACGCCGCGCGGGGCCGGTTCCCGCCCCAACCCTGCGGGAAGCCATGAAAAATCCGCCGGCTCGGCGTTGCCGGGCTTGCCCGTATCGACATACGACCGGCGCCCGGCGCCTGGATCCGTCAGATTTTTCATGGCTTCGCGACTCCTTAATATGGGTTAATAGGCCCTAGGCTCCCGCCGCGGCGGCCTGGCCCTTGGCCTGGGCGCGCAGGGTTTTCTGGGGCAGACGCCCCTTGCTGGACAAGCGCATCAGGGTAGCCAGCGCGAACAGCAGGCCGAATACTTCGATGAAGCCGGCCAGCACCCACATGGTGAGGCCGCCTATGGACTGGTCGGTGACCGCCGCCATGCCGGGTATGGCCCGGCCGCACAGATCGAAGACTGGGTAGAGGTCGTGCTCGGTGAACGTGATGATGGCCCCCACCACCATTTGCGGCACCATGGTGATGACCGGCGAGATGATCCGCGCCCCCGGCGACATGACGGCGGGGGGACTGGGACGGCGGTCGAGGATGAGGTTCCAGTACATGAACCCGCTGATCACCACCGACCAGTTCATCAAGCGGTACAGACGCCAGTCGAGCATGGAATAGAACTGCACGCTGGGAATGAGCCACACCAGCACCAGAAACACGAACAGGAAAGGCACCAGCAGCTTGTTGGTAAGCACGCCGACCACCAGGCGGCCGGCGGGGCTGCCGCGAAAACGATGCAGCCAGCGCCTTGCCGCAACCGGCAGCCCGGCGCGCAGCACCTGCCCCGAGTAAGCGCCCATGACAAGCAGCGGCCCCAGATGATGCAGAACCAGGTGCTGGATGCGGTGGGCGAAGAAAAGGCGCTCGGCGTAATAGTCGACGCGGGTATGCAGGGACAGGTATAAAAACACGAATCCCGTCCAGAACAGCGCCTGGCGCGCGACGCCGACGCGATGCACCCAGGTGCCGCGCACGAACAGCGCGGCGGCCACGACAAACATCAACACCAAGGATGGAGAAAACTCCCAGGGTGTTAGCCAGCCGATCAAATCCATTGATACGAATCCAGAAAAAGCAGATTGCCGCTAGTTTAAAGCAATAGCCTGAGCATCGCCGCCTACGCACCGGATCCGGGAGCCCAAAAGGCCTTCGTCCCGGTGAAAGGGCCGCGGGAACCTATAGATTAAGGCCGTCCAGCCAGCCCATGGCTATGTATACATGCATGATCGTCAGGGAAATACCGAAGATGACGATGGCCGAGCCCACCAGCGTTACCAGGATGGCGACCACAACAGGCCCCCAGCGCGTTGCCGTGCGCCGCCCCGATCCGGGGTTGTAGCGGGCGTCGAACTTCTCGTCCGGCTTGAGGGAAAAAATCAGCGACTCGACGAAGCCCTCGGTGAGGGGAATGAAAAGCAGCAGAAACGGCGGGCTGTCCCACCACACCGGCGCACGCGCCGCCAGGATAATGAGCACGCAGGACACCGCCGTGACCAGCCAGGCCCAGCGGCGTCCCAGATACCACCAATGGCCGCCCACCACGCCCAGCAGCGCCGCCAGTACGGCCACGGCAAACTTGCTCCGGTGCGGGGCCGGCTCGCCGGTCAGCGGCCCTGGTCCGGTCTGCGTGGCTGCCGCGGCGCCCAGGGCCGCGCTCGACGAAATATCGGTAGAGTTCATGAGGAATGCTTCTATGAAGAAATGCCGCAATCGTGAAAAACCGGGCAGCGGAGCGACGGCAAGGCCGTCCGCGCCTGTCGCGCCGCGCCAAAAAACCTACAATTGCAAGCATTGTAGTTGAGCGGGACAATCCATGGATAATCCAGAATTCGATATCGCCATAACCGGGGCCGGCCCTGTGGGCAGCACCCTGGCCCTGCTGCTGGCGCGCCATGCCCCCGACCCCCGGCGAATCGCGCTTGTCGGCAAGCGCTTCCACGACGCCGCCGAAGCCGGCGACCTCCCGCTGCCCAGCGACGCACCCGACCCGCGTTCCCTGGCGCTGAACCACGGCAGCCGCGTGCTGCTGGAGCAGTTGAACGCCTGGCCGCAAAAAGCGGCCAGCATCGAAACCGTGCACGTCTCGCAGCGCGGCCGCCTTGGCCGCACGCTCATCCGCCACGACGAGATGGACGTGCCCCGCCTGGGCAGCGTTGTCGCTTACCCCGACCTTGTGGCCGTATTACATAAAGCGCTCGCCGCCAGCGGCATCACGATGATCGAAGCGCCGTATGTGCGAACCCTTGCCGCCAGGCAAGCCCATCTGAACGCCGCGGGACGGGACATTGTCAGCGCGCTGGCGGTGCAGGCCGACGGCCATCAGCCCGACGGACTGCGGCGGGAATACAACCAGCATGCCGTCCTTGCCACGGTACGTGCCAGCCAGCCCAGGGCGCGCTGGGCCTACGAGCGCTTCACCGACCAAGGGCCGCTGGCCCTGCTGCCGCACCCTCAGGGCGGCGATCTGTACGGCGTGGTCTGGTGCAGCGCGCCGGAGCATGCCGAGGCCTTACGCCGCCTGGACGATGCCGCATTCAGCGCGGCGCTCACCGCCACGTTCGGCGATCGGCTGGGCGCCCTTGCCTGCCTGGGCCTGCGTCATATCTTTCCGCTCTCGCTGCATGCGGGGCCGCTGCTGGTCAACGCCTGCACGATCGCCATCGGCAATGCCGCGCAAACCCTGCATCCCGTTGCCGGACAAGGGTTGAATCTCGGGCTGCGCGACGCCGTCCAATTGTCCCAGGCCCTGGCTCCGTGGCTATGCCGGCCTCGGCAAGATCCCCGGCCGGTGCTGGAAGGCTTCGCCCGGCGCCGCCGGCAAGACCGCTGGCTGACCGCCGGCGTCACCGATTTCCTTCCTCGCATTTTTTCCACCCGCAACTCGCTGGTCGAGCATGCCAGCGGAGCCAGCCTGCTGGCCCTGGATCTGCTGCCGGCGCTACGCAAGCCTTTGGCCCGCCACCTTTTGCAAGGACTACGCATGTAAAAGAAGGCGGTACGGACGACATAACTTTTCCCAGGCGGTTAAAATCGTTTGATGCGCATCGGTTCCTGGCTACTCCCCAATCCCGTCTTCGTCGCCCCCATGGCCGGGGTGACCGACCGCCCGTACCGGCAGTTATGCAGGCGCCTGGGCGCGGGCTACGCGGTTTCGGAAATGGCCGCCAGCAACCCCCTGCTATGGAATAGCGTCAAGACCTCGCGCCGGCTCGACCATTCGGGCGAAATCGACCCCATCGCCGTGCAGATCGCCGGCGCCGACCCGGACATGATGGCCGAGGCCGCCGTCTTCAACATCAAAAAGGGCGCCCGCATCATCGACATCAATATGGGCTGCCCGGTAAAAAAAGTGTGCAATGTCGCATCGGGCTCGGCATTGCTGCGCGACGAGGACAAGATCGTAAAAATCCTGGCGAGCGTGGTACAGGCCTGCCGCCCCTATGACGTTCCCGTCACCCTCAAGACCCGCACGGGCTGGGACGCGCAATCGCGCAATGCCGTCCGCATCGCCACCTTGGCCGAAAGCCTCGGCATCGCCGCCCTGACCCTGCACGGGCGCACCCGCGCCGACCTGTACCAGGGCAAAGCCGAATACAATACGATCAAAGAGGTCAAGCGGGCCGTCGGCATACCGGTGATCGCCAATGGGGATATCGATAGCCCCGCAAAGGCGCAATACGTATTAAAGTACACGGGGGCCGATGCCGTCATGATCGGCCGGGCCGCGCAGGGACGCCCCTGGATATTCCGCGAGATCGCCCATTTCCTTGAAACAGGTACGCATATGGCGCCGCCCACCTATGGCGAGTTGCGCGCGCACCTGCTCGAGCACCTGGAGGATCACTATCGTTTCTACGGTGAATTTACCGGTGTACGATCCGCGCGCAAGCACATTGGCTGGTACTTGGGTGGTCTGCCCGACAATAAAACACTTATGGACTGCATCAACACGACAACCAGCACAGCGGATCAAACACATGCCCTCGAGCAGTGGTTCGACCGCCACGCGCCATCGACGCCGGTCTGTCCCCCGGCGGCGCAAACACTGGCAGCCTGAATATCCGCGCATCAAAAAAACCATCAAATAATCACTATGAGCAATACCAACCTTCTGGAACAGTCCGTACGCGACAACCTTGAGCGCTATTTCAACGACCTGGGCGACTCGCAGCCGCACGACATCCTGTCCATGGTCGTCCACTGCGTCGAGCGCCCCGTGCTGGAAGTCGCCCTGGAAAAAGCCAAGGGCAACCAGTCCAAGGCCGCAGAAATGCTGGGCATCACCCGCAGCACCCTGCGCAAGAAGCTCCAGGCCCACAACATCCACCCCTAATTCTCTCCCTATCTTCGCACCACAACATGAAAACCCACACCGCTTTGCTTTCGGTTTCGGATAAAACCGGTATTGTCGAATTTGCCCAGGCACTCGCCCAGCGCGGCGTACGCCTGTTGTCCACCGGAGGCACAGCCAAGCTGCTGGCCCAGGCCGGCCTGTCCGTCACCGAAGTCGCCGAACACACCGGTTCGCCCGAAATCCTGGATGGCCGCGTCAAGACCCTGCACCCGCGCATCCACGGCGGCCTGCTGGCCCGCCGCGACAACGCCGAGCATCTGGCCACGCTGAAAGAACAAGCCATCGAGCCCATCGATTTGCTGGTGGTCAATCTGTACCCGTTCCGCGAAACCGTTGCCAAGCCCGGTTGCACATTCGCCGATGCCATCGAAAACATCGATATCGGCGGGCCGGCCATGTTGCGCGCCGCCGCTAAAAACCACGGCACGCCCGAAGGCGGCGTCACCTGCGTCATCGACCCGGCCGACTATCCCCGCGTGCTGGCCGATATGGACGGCCCCCTGGGCCAGCCTTCGTACGCCCTGCGCCTGGAACTGGCCACCAAGGTTTACGCGCACACGGCCGCCTACGACGGCGCCATTGCCGCCTACCTCAGCAGCCTGGCCACGGCCGAACCCAGACAGGACGTTGCCCCCGAGCGCTCGCCCTGGCCGCGCACCCTGACCGTGCAAGTGCAGCAGCACCAGGCTTTGCGCTATGGCGAAAACCCGCACCAGGCCGCGGCCTTCTATGTCGACCAGCCTTTGGGCGCCGGCCAGTTGGGCAGCTATCGGCAATTGCAAGGCAAGGAACTGTCCTACAACAACATCGCCGACGCCGATGCCGCCTGGGAGTGCGCGCGCAGCTTCGATGTCTGCGCCTGCGTCATCGTCAAGCACGCCAACCCCTGCGGCGTGGCCGTGGGCGACACCCCGCTGCTGGCCTACCAACAGGCCTTCAAGACCGACCCGACCTCGGCCTTCGGCGGCATCATCGCCTTCAACCGGCCGGTCGATGCCGCAACCGCCCAGGCCATTACATCGCAACAGTTCGTCGAGGTCCTGCTGGCTCCGGCCTATTCGCCCGAAGCCCTGGCCATTTTCACCGCCAAGAAAAACGTGCGCGTGCTCGAAATCCCGCCGGGCGAAGCCCACAACGCCTTCGACATCAAGCGCGTTGGCGGCGGATGGCTGGTGCAGAACCCGGACGACCATCAGGTTGCGCCGGCCGACTTCAAGGTCGTCACCCAAAAAGCGCCCACTGAACCGCAAATGCGCGACCTCATGTTCGCCTGGAAGGTCGCCAAGTACGTCAAGTCCAATGCCATCATCTTCGTGGCCAACGGCATGACCGTCGGCGTGGGTGCGGGGCAGATGAGCCGCATCGACTCAGCGCGCATCGCTTCCATCAAGGCGGAGAACGCCGGGCTGAGCCTGGCCGGGTCGGCGGTGGCGTCCGACGCCTTCTTCCCCTTCCGCGACGGCCTGGACGTGGTCGCCGAAGCGGGCGCCACCTGCGTCATCCAGCCGGGCGGCAGCATCCGCGACGACGAAGTCATAGCGGCCGCCAACGAACGCGGCATCGCCATGGTCTTCACCGGCGCCCGGCATTTCCGGCACTAGGCCCCGATGCGTATCCTGGGGATAGATCCGGGCTTGCGGCGCACTGGCTTCGGCGTCGTGGACGCCCAAGGCATGCGCCTGCAGTATGTCACCAGCGGCACCATCGTCGTGCCGTCCGACCTTCCCCTGGCCGAACGCCTGAAAGTCATACTGGACAATATCCGAGAGGTCGTGCAAACGACTTCGCCCACGGTGTCCGCGCTGGAAAAAGTCTTCGTCAATACCAACCCTAGCTCCACCCTGCTGCTGGGCCAGGCGCGCGGCGCCGCCATGTGCGCGCTGGCCGACAGCCAGCTGCAGGTTCATGAATACACGGCGCTGCAAATCAAGAAATCGGTAGTCGGCAACGGCCATGCGGCCAAGGAGCAGGTGCAGCGCATGGTGCAGCATTTGCTGGGCCTGGACGGCCTGCCCGCCGCCGACTCGGCCGACGCGCTGGCCTGCGCCATATGCCACGCGCATGTGGGCCCCATGGTCGACCGCCTGGCTCAACGCGGCCAATTGCCGGGCACGAAAAGCGTGCGCCTGCGCGGCGGACGCCTAACCCGCTAATCACTATTGCAAGGATGTCTCGATGATAGGACGCATTACCGGCACCCTGCTGGAAAAGACTCCCCCGACCGTATGCATCGACGTCGGCGGCGTGGGCTACGAAATCGACGTGCCCATGAGCACGCTGTACAACCTGCCCGAAGCCGGCGCCAAGGCCACCCTGTTCACCCACCTTGCGGTGCGCGAAGACGCCCATATCCTGTATGGTTTCTCCACCGCCCAGGAACGCGCCACCTTCCGCGCCCTGATCAAGGTGACCGGCATCGGCGCGCGCACCGCGCTGGCCGTGCTGTCGGGCATGACGACCGACGAGCTGGCCAGTGCGGTCACCCAGCAGGAAACCGGCCGCCTTACCCGCGTGCCCGGCATCGGCAAGAAAACGGCCGAACGGCTCTTGCTGGAATTACGCGGCAAGCTCGGCGCCGATCTCGGCACGGCAAGCGGCGGCCTGCCTTCGGGGCGCGACGACATCCTGAACGCCCTGCTGTCGCTGGGCTATTCGCAAAACGAATCCCAGGCAGCCCTGAAGGGCCTGCCGGAGGGCGTCGAGGTATCGGAAGGCATACGCCTGGCGCTGAAGTCCCTGTCGCGGGGCTGATAGTGTACGATTTAACTCTCGCTTCCAGCCGCAGCCGATAGCCATGGCCATACACTCCGATCCCCTGTCCAGCGTCGCCGCCGGCGCTTCCCGCCTTGTCGCCCCGCAAAGCATTTCGCCCAACGAGGACTCGGTGGAGCGCGCCCTGCGTCCGCGCATGCTCGACGACTACGTCGGCCAGAACCGGGTGCGCGAGCAACTGGAAATCTTCATCGCCGCGGCGAAAATGCGCCAGGAGTCGCTGGACCACGTTTTATTGTTCGGCCCGCCGGGCCTGGGCAAGACCACGCTGGCCCATATCGTGGCGCACGAAATGGGCGTGCAATTGCGCCAGACCTCGGGCCCCGTCCTGGAACGTCCGGGCGATCTGGCCGCGCTGCTGACCAATCTGGAAAAAAACGACGTCCTGTTCATCGATGAGATCCATCGGCTGTCGCCCGTGGTCGAGGAAATCCTGTACCCGGCGCTGGAAGACTTCCAGATAGACATCCTCATCGGCGAAGGCCCCGCCGCGCGCAGCGTCAAGATCGACCTGCAGCCCTTTACCCTGGTGGGCGCCACCACGCGCGCCGGCATGCTTACCAACCCGCTGCGCGACCGCTTCGGCATTGTGTCGCGGCTGGAGTTCTACAACACCGACGACCTTACCCGCATCGTCGCGCGCAGCGCCCATTTGCTCAATGTCGACATCACGCACGATGGCGCCGTCGAGATCGCGCGCCGGGCGCGCGGTACGCCGCGTATCGCCAACCGCCTGCTGCGCCGCGTGCGCGATTACGCCGATGTCAAGAACGGCGGCGTCATCAACGTCGACACTGCAAACGCCGCCCTGTCCATGCTGGAAGTCGATCCTCAGGGCCTGGATCTCATGGATCGCAAACTGCTCGAAGCCATTGTCCACAAATTCGATGGCGGCCCCGTGGGCGTCGATAGCCTGGCCGCCGCCATCGGCGAAGAGCGCGACACCATCGAAGACGTCATCGAGCCCTATCTTATCCAGCACGGCTATTTGCAGCGCACCCCGCGCGGACGCATGGCCACGCAAACCACCTGGCGCCATCTGGGCCTCGCCGCCCCCAAGGCCAGCGGCACAGGCGAGCTTTTCGAATAACGCCCTGGGGCCTGCCTAACCCGCCTGCGCCATGCGCACGCAGCGCAGCAGGTCTTCGCCGTAGGCTTCCAGCTTGCGCGCCCCCACCCCGCTGATCATGCCCAGATCCTCGATGGATTGCGGACAACGCTCGGCGACGTCGCGCAGCGTGGCATCGTGAAAAATGACGTAGGCGGGAACGCCATGGCCCCGCGCCACCTCGGCCCGCCAGGCACGCAAGGCCTCGAACCGCAGTTGAGCTTCGGGCGACAGCACGATATCGGCGGCCTTGCCGCGCGGCGTCCCGCGGGCCGCGCGCGCTTTCTTTTCCGGCTCGCGGCGGAACATCAGGGTGGTTTCACCTCGCAGCACCGCGCGGCTGCCATCGGTAAGAGCCAGGGTGCCGTAGCCTTCGTGATCCACCGCCAACAGGCTTTGCGCCAGCAATTGCCGCAATACGCCCCGCCAGGCCTGCTCGGAAAGGTCGGCCCCAACGCCAAAGACGGTAAGGCTTTCATGACCGTACTGCTTGACGCGGTCGGTGAGCTTGCCGCGCAGGATGTCGATGAGATGGCCCGCGCCATAGCGCTGTCCGCGTTCGCGCCACAAGCGATACACGGCGGAAAGAATCTTCTGCGCGGCCACCGTGCCGTCCCAGGCCTCGGGCGGCTCCAGGCAGGTATCGCAATTGCCGCAAGG
>JBEBXF010000024.1:0-17885 GCA_040391725.1 Eoetvoesiella caeni
TTCGGCAAGACCGAAGTCGCGCTGCGCGCCGCCTTCCTGGCGGTCGCCAACAACAAGCAGGTTGCCATACTGTGCCCCACCACCCTGTTGGCCGAACAACATGCACAGACCTTTGCCGACCGCTTCGCGGACTGGCCCGTCAAGGTCGTGGAACTGTCGCGCTTTCGCTCCTCCAAGGAAATCGCCGCCGCCATCGAAGGGCTTAACGACGGCCGCGTGGACATTGTCATCGGCACGCATAAAATCCTGTCCAAGGACGTCAAGTTCAAGCGCCTGGGCCTGGTCATCATCGACGAAGAGCACCGCTTCGGCGTGCGCCAGAAAGAGACCCTCAAGGCCCTGCGCGCCGAGGTCGACGTCCTGACCCTCACGGCCACCCCCATCCCCCGCACGCTGGGCATGTCGCTGGAGGGCATCCGCGATTTCTCGGTCATCGCCACCGCGCCGCAGAAGCGGCTGGCGATCAAAACCTTCGTGCGGCGCGAGGACGGCAGCACCATCCGCGAAGCCCTGCTGCGCGAGCTCAAGCGCGGCGGCCAGGTCTACTTCCTGCACAACGAAGTCGAAACCATACACAACCGCCGAGCCCGTCTGGAAGAGCTGGTGCCCGAAGCCCGCATTGCCGTCGCCCACGGCCAGATGCCGGAACGCGAGCTGGAAGAAGTCATGAAGGGCTTCTATCAGCAGCGCTACAACGTTCTGCTTTGCACCACCATCATCGAAACCGGCATCGACGTGCCCACCGCCAACACCATCGTCATCCATCGCGCCGACAGGCTGGGGCTGGCCCAATTGCACCAACTGCGAGGCCGCGTCGGGCGCTCCCATCACCAGGCCTATGCGTATCTGCTGACGCCCGGCGAAGACGCCATCACCAGCAACGCCAAGAAGCGCCTGGAGGCCATCCAGGCCATGGAGGAGCTGGGCTCGGGCTTTTACCTGGCCATGCACGACCTGGAAATCCGCGGAACCGGCGAGGTGCTGGGCGAATCGCAGTCGGGCAATATCCACGAAATCGGCTTTTCCATGTATTCGGAAATGCTCAATACCGCGGTGCGCGCGCTGAAGGCGGGCGAGGAACCCGACCTGGACTCGCCCTTCACCGCCCTTTGCGAGGTCAACCTGCATGCCTCGGCGCTGCTGCCGGCGGATTATTGCCCCGACGTGCATGCGCGCCTGAGCTTCTACAAAAGGCTCTCGCATGCCGACAACGAGGACAGCCTGATCGGCATCCAGGAAGAGCTGATCGACCGCTACGGCAAGCTGCCCGAAGCCGCCCAGAACCTGCTGGCCACGCATCGGCTGCGCCTGCATGCCGAGCCGCTGGGCGTGATCAAGATCGACGCCAGCGAAGCGCAGGCCATGATCCAGTTCAACGCCAAGCCCAATGTCGATCCTTTGCGTATCATTCAACTCATCCAGACCCGGCGCAACGTCAAGCTCGCCGGCCAGGACAAGATAAAGATCGACATCAAGCCGTCCGGCGCCGCCAGACAGGCAACACCGAACGCGCTGCAAACCGCTCCCGTCAACGCCCGCATCGAGGCGGTGCGCGACGTGCTCAAGGCCCTGGCCTGACTTCATACATTTGCATACAGCCCATTCCATGACCCATCTCATTCTGCAATCGCCCAGCCTCAGCACCGAAAACACCGAGAACATCGCCGCCATCGCGCGGGCCGAAGGGGTGCAAAGCCTGGGCAACACCGCCGCGCGGCTGCTCAATATCGACGACAGCGAAAAAGAGGAAGTCGCCCGCCAGTGCGACAGCCTGAACCTGGACTACGCCTTTCTGGATGTCGTCCGGCGCCTGGGCGAATGCAAGATCCTGGCCATGGACATGGACTCCACCCTGATCAATATCGAGTGCATCGACGAAATCGCCGACATGGCCGGCCGCAAGGCCCAGGTCGCGGCCATTACCGAAGCGGCGATGCGCGGCGAGATCACCGATTTTTCCGAAAGCCTGCGCCGGCGCGTGGCCCTGCTCGAAGGGGTTCCCCTGCAAGCACTGGAGCAGGTCTACGCCGAAAGGCTGAGACTCAATGCAGGGGCCGAACCCCTGATCCGGGCCGCCCAAAAGGCCGGCCTGAAAATCATGCTGGTCTCGGGCGGGTTCACGTTCTTCACCGACAAGCTCAAGCAGCGGCTGAACCTGGACGAAACGCATGCCAACGTGTTGGACGTTTCAAACGGAAAGCTCACCGGCAAAGTACTGGGCGACATCGTCGACGCCCAGGGCAAAGCGGATCGCCTGCAGGCGCTGGCGCAGGCCACCGGTGCGCAACAACACCAGATCATCGCCCTGGGCGACGGCGCCAACGACCTCAAGATGCTGGCGCTGGCGGGCTATTCCGTGGCCTACCGGGCCAAGCCGGTGGTGCGCGCGCAAGCCAGGTTCGCCCTGAACGTCAGCGGGCTGGACGCGGTGCTGAACTGGTTCCGGGCATAGTACTATTCCAGCAGCAACACGATATTCCTATAACCAAGAAGGAGCGGCTCATGGATCCTTTTATGCTGGCGGCTATCGAAGAAGCCCGGCTCGGCCTGGCGGAAGGCGGCATTCCCATCGGTTCGGTCATCGTCCACGACGGCAAGATCATCGGCCGGGGCCATAACCGGCGCGTGCAAAAAGGCAGCGCCATCCTGCACGGCGAGATGGACGCCTTCGAAAACGCTGGCCGGCAACCGGCCAAGGTTTACCAGGAATCGGTTCTCTATACGACACTGTCGCCCTGCCCGATGTGCAGCGGGGCAATCCTGCTGTACGGAATTCCGAAGATCGTGGTGGGCGAGAACAAAACCTTCATGGGCGATGAAGACCTGCTACGGTCTCGCGGGGTCGAGGTCAAGGTGCTGCAGGATGCCGACTGCATCGGGCTGATGCAGTCTTTCATCGACTTGAAGCCGGAGCTGTGGAACGAGGATATCGGGGTATAGGCGGCTTGCTCCAACGTCACAAAACCCGAATGGCCATGATCGCCTTGAGCCTTGCTACACCAAGCCGCTCAATGCGGGGAACGGCACGCTTTTAATATTTCTTCCAAGGCCTGGGCGATGGAAAGCAGTCGCCAATCATTGCCATTGGCGCCCATGAGCATCAGGCCGACGGGAGCCTCCCCAAAATCGTGACAGGGAATGGATACCGAACAACCATTCAAAGCATTGGCGATGGTGGGATTGCGCAACATAAGCAGATTTGCTTTTTGGTATGCCTCGTCATCATTCAAATCGCTTATCTTTGGGGCAACCACAGGTACTGTGGGCATCAAAACCATCTGTCCTCCACGAGTCTGAGAGAACCATTCCTCCATGAGCCTATGGCGTAGCTGCTTCAAATCAATATAATCGGCGGACGATATGGCCGCTCCTCGGCGGATCCGGGACGAAACGCGCGGATCGTATTCCGCTTCGCGTGCTTCCAATAATTCGCGATGCCGCTGATACGCTTCCGCGGCGACCAGCCCTCCATTTGTAAATAAACTGGGCAGCTCATCCAACACGGGAAGGGTCAATTCACGCACCGCCACCCCTGCCCGGGAAAGCCTTTGCAAAGCAGACTCATACGCCCGGCCTACCGTCGCATCCATTCCATCTAGAACATAGTTTCCGACGATGTCGAGCGTTATGCTGCATGGATCGATCCGCTCAAGCAAATAGGGCCCGTTGCACAGGACTGCATAGACGCGGGCGCACATTTCGACGTCGGCTGCCATTGGCCCGATGGAATCGTAGCTATACGACAGCGGAAAAGCTCCTGCCATAGGCACGCTCTGGGCGCTGGGCTTCATCCCGACAATACCGTTCAGCGCGGCGGGAATCCGGCAGGAACCACCCGTGTCGGTGCCAATGGCGGCCTGCGCCATTCCATCCGTAATAGAGATGGCGGCGCCAGAAGACGAGCCGCCCGGGATTCGCGCACCGGCCCGATCCCAGCTATTCAACGGCGTACCATAATGAGGGTTGAGACCGAGTCCGCTAAAGGCGAATTCCGTCATATTGGTCTTCCCGATAATGGCCGCGCCTGCGCACCGCAATCGCCGCACGACTTCCGCGTCCTGATCTGCGGGAGTGCTATCCATCAAGGCCCGAGAGCCGGCAAGAGTCACCTCTCCTTTGATGTCGAATAGATCCTTCACCGATACCAGCATCCCCGAAAGCGGAGGCTGTTCAAGCCCCAATCCGCCCATGGCATCGGCCGTGTCGGCAGCAAGACGCGCCGCGTCAGCGTACACGCGGGTAAAGGTTCGAGAGCCCTGGCCCTCTGTGTCGGAGATCCTGGCCAGCGCTTGGTCGACGGCGATGCGGTTCTTGTGCAGCATGGTAGTGGTAATGGACGGCTTTGGCATAAACGCAATGAATAGCCCCGAAACTCGTGTGAGTCAGACTGAATCGGGACTTTGGAACTGAACGGCAACCACATCGCCATACGATGGACTTCCCTTAAGGATTCCCACGTTACGAGCAAAGGCATTCATTCCCGCGACAAACGCTTCGGAGATGGCCGTATCGTAATAAGGAAGGTCGCGACGCACCAGTTCTGCGAGCAAGGGAGCCTCGGACGGAGGGAATAATTTCTTGCCGACCTCGGACGCCCGCGTGTAATCGCGCTTAAGAGCATTTTGAGTTTTCCTGATTGCGCGCACGACCGCTGCCGCCACGTCCGGCGAACGCTCGATCAAGGCATCGGTTGCGGCAACCGACGACATCGTATAGTTGAAACATGCCGGCGGCCCATCTCCACGCCGGATATCGAGGACGACCGTACCGACGCCATTGCGCACAGCAACTTCAGCGCCCATTCCGTTGGCCCAAAAACCATCGATTTTTCCATCGGCCAAGGCTTTGGCAGCGGTAACTCCAAAATTCACATTGACCGCGCCTGTGCCCGGCACCGGGGCGATCTGCACCTCGTCTTTTTCAATGTCGATGCCGCCTTCCACTAAAAGTTGCCGAAGCCCCATGTCAACCCATGGCGCCGCGCCAATTTTTCGTCCTTTTACAACGCTCAGATCATTTCTGTTCGGAGAAATATCCGAACGCATGACCAGGAACCAATACATGCCTTGGCCCTGAGCGCAAAGCAGCTTTACTCCCTTCCATTCGGGGAATGCGGAAAGGGCCGAATGGGCGGAGCCGGCGACAAAATCCACTTTGCCATCGCGCAAAGCATGGTAGGCCTTGTCCACCGGAAATATCAACTCAAGCTCCATGTCGATCCCCTCGGCCTTGAAGAAACCAAGCTCGACGGCTGCCTCGGCAGGGAAATAGGAGTTTGAGATAAGGTCTGGAACCGCTATTTTCAACGTCATGGAAGTTACCTACTTTGCGCTTTCGTCGTAGTAATGGATTTCGAACAACACGCAGCCCGTGTCGGACTTGAACGGCCCATGCACGGCACCTGGCGGACGACATGCGTAGGTTTGCGGCGGGAATACCTCTCCTCCGTTCCCGTTCGCATCGTTCCCTACGGTTAATCCGCCGGTCATCAAGAAGACCTCTTCCCAATGATCATGCACAAATGGTGCTGTCGTAAAAGCCCCGGGCTGGAAACGCAGCAAACGGGTTCGGCTTCCCATTTTTTTGACCTCGTCCAGATCGCTGGCGAGAATTTTCTGCTGAATTCCTTTGGGATATCCGGGCGGCGTCTCCCATCCGGTCTCCATATCGACAGTGTGGAACTCAAGATGCGGCTTGTTCATTGGCATGTCTGATTCTCCTTTAGCCTACGATAGGCAATTCGATGGGGCGATAGTTATGAATGATCTTGCGCTTTAGAACGGGGTCTTCGATCTCCATCTCGAAGAAATCGGCCGGGGCGATTTCACCTGTGACAGGAACAGTCCCGCAAAACATCGCCGTTCCCTGCGACAGCTTCCCGTCGCCTCTCGCATACAGTTCCATCAAATCCGCGGGATGGCGCATGTTCCGCAATGCCCCCTCCTGATACAAACGACGCTTTCCGTCCCGGCTCGCCCAGGAGCGGACGATGAGCTGATCCCAATGCCCCGAAACATCCTCCAGGCTCCAAAGCGTTTTGGAAATGGGCTTTGCGCACAGCTGCTTCGAAAGCGCGACGCTCCTGGTCTCCAGGTCACGATCCGTATGATCCGACCCCAGGCCGAGCCACAAGGCATCCGCCGTATAAATAATGACGGGTTCCACTTCGCCGCTGGAGTTGCCGCCTACCACCTCGATCTCGCGGGCCTGGGTCAATAACGACGCCGACCCGCGATAAAACAGCGGCGTTGTGCTGGGGCGAGCAACCCCCAGCTTTTCCAGCTCGACGATGTGCGCTTCGACAGAAGCCAGATCGCGTCCAGTCCAACCAGCCACTATCAGATCCTGAATCGCTACCTCGAGCAGCCGCTCTCCATTTTGATCGTGGGCGGTAAAGTGCAATGTCGTTCTCGCTGTCGTCATGGCTGTGCCTTGCTGAGGCCGGCCAACCATCCACAAAGAACACGGTTGAAACGCTTGGCTTCGTCCACATTGGAAAAATGCCGCCCCCCCGGTATCAACTCAAATCGCGCATGAGGAATCAATTCTGCAATACGTCGCACTTGCGCTGGGGGGCTTAACTCGTCGTTCTCACCGCACAGGACAAGCGATGGACAAGTGACGGTGGGCAGCGACTGGACGAAACTGAAGTGCTGCATGATCTCGGCTATCGCCACGAATCCCTCCACTGAGGTGGCTGCCAAAGTGCTGCGCAGTGCCTGCCATGCTGGTGGATTTTCGCTACGCAAACGTTCATTCACCCATTTCGAGAGCATAAGATCGGCCATGGACTCGAGCCCGCCCGCTTTTTGCGCCGCCGCTTGACGGGCCTTCCAGGCCGCAACGCCCTCGGGCAAGGACTCCGCCAGGCAATCGCTCAGCACCATCGACTCGACTAAGTGGCCGTATTTGGCGGATAGCCCCTGGGCCACAACCCCGCCCACTGACAAGCCGACGACATGAACGCGCCCCACCTGTAGCGTCTCGACGACGTGCCGCACATCGTCAACCAAAGTATCGAGTGTCACGGGATCGTTGCCGAACGCTGTGCCTCCGTGGCCGCGAAAGTCGATCCGCAGGCAACGAAAGCCGCTTGCAAGCATGGCGGGAATCTGAGCAGCCCACATGCCGCTGTCGGCAGCCAATGGATGAAGAAAACACACGACGGGATCATCCGGATTTCCCAGCATGTCGACATGGACAGTATGGCTTTCGCACTTGATAAGCATAAATTTCCTTTAATCCGTATCGCGTCGCCTTAAAAAAATACCAACATCACGATGAGCTTCGTTGCTGTTCCCGGCCAATCAACTCGGCCAGCAATCGCCGCATCCGAAGCTGGGCGGCGTCCGCGCCCAGATCCAGCAACCCTTCGATGCTTCCGCCTGTCAGGTTCTCCTGCTCAGCCTCGAGCATTTCCGCATCCTGTTGGAAGGTCGCTTTCGAGCCCTCGTACAGCAACCTGGACATATCCGCATCGTCCAGCTTGAAATTTCGGGCATAGCAGAACAAATAGTGGCTGCTTGTTTCGGTTTCGGGCGTAATCAGGTGCGTGGACCATATGGTGATCCCCGCGCTTCGATCCCCCTCGGGAACCCCAGTTCCCGTAGGTGCACAACCTACGTCGAGATAGACTGTTGTGGGAGCCCGCCACGTCACCCACTGCCACCTGTCGACATTGCCGGCAATGTCTCCCGCCTTGGCAAACAGAGGTGGCGGCTGTATGTCGAGCATGAGCCGCCCGACCTTGACGCCGTTTTCAAGCGGCTCGAGTTTCGTGGGTATGCTGGCTTCCCGTGGGTCTCCCGCTATGGTGCCTTTGTGCACATAGCTGACATGGGTCAAGTCCAAAAGGTTATCTATCAGCAACTGATAATTTGCCCGCAGGTGAAGATAGCCAGGCGTGGCAACCCAATCCGCGCTCTCGAGCCAGGGCAGCTCGGGGATGCTCGTTTCATCGGCCAATTCAGGGTCGCCCATCCAGATCCAGATTACCCCCCATCGCTCGACGACGGGATAGCTCGGCACCCGCGCCTTGGCGGGGATCCGTTCCTGGCTGGGAATCAACACGCATTTACCGTCGACGGCGAATTGCAAGCCATGGTAGCCGCACGCCAGCGCGTCGCCCACGACCTCGCCCTTGGAAAGGGGCGCAGCCCGATGACAGCATTTATCTTCGAGTGCTGCCGCAGTGCCGCTCTGCGTTCTGAAAAGCACAACTTTCTGCTCCAGATATGTGCGCCCCAATGGCTTTTCCTGAAGTTCGTGGCTCCAGGCCGCTGCGTACCAACCGTTCTTCAAATACATACTTATCTCCTCTAGCGCCCTTAACGCATCACATAGCCGCCATCAACGACAATGGTCTGGCCAGTCATGAAGTTGCTGTCATCGGAAACCAGATAGAGCAATGCACCGTTCAGGTCGCATGGCAGTTGCTCGCGCTTCAGGGCCCTTGAAGCGAGCGCGATCTCCGAGTACACCTTCAGTGCATCCTTTTGCGCCAGCAAGCCGTCGCTCATGGTGAGCCCCGGCGCCAAACCATTGACCACGATTCCGAATGCGCCAAGCTCCCTTGCCAAAGCGCGGGTGAAGGCGACGACCGCCCCTTTCGAGGTTACGTAATGGAGCATCCCCGGCGTGCCGGAAAAAACCGTCGCCGAGGATATGTTCACGATTTTCCCGCATTCCTGACGCTTCATATGGGGAAACGCTGCCTTGACGCAATTGAACGGCCCTCTCACGTTGACAGCCATAACGCCGTCCCATTCGTCGCCCTCAAGCTCGAAGAACGGTTTGCGCTGAATAGAGGCGAACCGGGCCGCGTTGTTCACAAGTATGTCGATGCGGCCAAAACTCGCAATTGCCGTATTCATCAATGCTTCGCACGACTGATAGGAAGCAACATCGCACTCCACGCCTATGGCACGATGGCCGTTCGAAACCAGCTCGGCAACTATCGAATCGGAATTGATCACATCTGCAATGACGATCTGAGCTCCCTCTTTGGACAATGCGCGCGCATACTCCGCGCCAATACCTTGCGCCGCTCCAGTCACAACCGCCACTTTACCTACTAGCTTTCCCATGGTTCTCTCGCTTTCTATCGTTTCTCGAAGACTTCTATCTACTTTCACCCGAACACTCAATACCGATCGGCAACCTCCGTCATCAAATCAAAGAATTTGAGGTCGGCCGGTTTCCGGCTTGCAATCTTGCGTCCCACAGGCTTGAGCAATTTGAAAAGCGCGGCCTGATCTGTGCTGGACAACCGGGTTATGGTTCCTCCCCCCTTGCGCCATTCATCCAGGCTCCTTTCTATCTCGTTCTTCGCGAAATCGTAAATTCCGACGCTGACCTTTCGAGCATCGTCCTCGACCACCTTGCGCAGATCGGGCGGCAACGCATCCAGCCATATACGACTGACCGCCACATACGACACATACATGGACTGGTCGGTAAGCAACTGATTCTTTGCCACGCCGTAATAGTGCAGATTTGCAAAAACAGGCGCGTTGCCCATGACGCCATCCAGCGCGCCCTGCTGGAGCGCGGGCAATACCTCACCCAGTGACATGGGAACGGCGGACGCCCCCATTTCCTTGACTTGCTCCATCTGGATCGCCGAAGCGGTGACACGGATTTTCATACCCTTGAAGTCGGCAAGCGTGCTCAGTGGCCGGGACGACACAAAAGACACTGGCCCGGATATGAACATCCCGAGGCCCTCTATGCCCTTCTTCTCCCCGATCTTCAGCGCCACCGTCGAGAATTTTTCGTCGTTGATCACTTTCGTCACATGCTCGACATCTCGGAAGATGCCGGGAGAGCCGATAACGCCGAACCGGGAATCGACACCACTCAGAAACTCGGCCGGGCCGATCCATCCCTGTGCGGAATTGAATTGAACCTGCTCAATGGTTTTGGGTATGGACCCCAACTGGCTGGCAGGAAAAATATCTACTTTGATTCGGTTTCCCGAATCCTTCTCCACCTGAGCCGCGAATCGCTTCATCCATTCATGCTGGGCATCATTGATCGTAGCCGTGCCGATTTTCATCGTGTATTGAGCGGCTAATGCAACGCCTCCCGTGCACAGCAACACGACGCATAAACATATTTTTTTGAGGTGCTTTATGCTTTTCATGCTATCTCCTTTAGGGTAATGAACAACTACTGAATCCAGCTCAGGGGCGCCAACACAATCTGCGGAACATACGTAATCACAATCAGGCAAAACAGGTAGGTCAGCAAGAACGGCAGCACGCCCACGCTCAATCGGCCAACGGAAATCTTGAATATCGTGTGCGATGCAAGGATATTCAGCCCCAGGGGAGGGATGAACAACCCAATTGCCAGGTTGACCGTCATGACGATGCCGAAATGAATCAGATTTATTCCTGCTTCGGACACGACAGGAGCAAGTAATGGCGTCAAGATAAGAATGGCGGCGGGTGGTTCAAGAACGCTTCCGATCAGTAAAAGAAGCAGATTGATCACCATCAACAACTCGAAGGGATTCAAATGCAGGCTTTGAATGATTTCAACAACCAGAGAAGGAAATCCGGTAGTGGTAAGCAGCCAGGCGTATGCACCCGCGACGCCGACTATGATCATGATCTGCGAAACCAGCAGTGACGAACTGAGAGCGACGTGCCAGATGTCCCGCCAACCGATTTCCTTGTACACAAAAACCGAGATAACGACGGCATAGACCACCGCAACACCCGCGGCTTCCGTAGGCGTCGCAAAACCGCCGTATATTCCTCCCAGGATGACGACTGGCGCTAAAAGAGCCCATATTGCTTCTCGAGTCGTCCGGACGACATCCATTACATTGATGCGCCCCCCCGCCCTGGGCAGCTTTTTTGCATAGGCATGCCCCAGCAGGAGCATGGCTATTGCTCCGCCCACCATGATGCCTGGCACGATGCCCGCTAAAAAAAGGTCGGGTATGGATTGCTGAGCAGTGACGCCGTAAATGATCATTGAAATCGAAGGCGGCAAAATCACGGCTATCGCGCCCGACGATGCCAATAGACTGCATGCAAACGTCCTGTTGTATCCGCTCTTGAGCATGGGATCGAGCAACATATGCCCGATGGCGGCAATGCAACCGATGCTCGAGCCTGACATTGCGCCGAACAACTCTGCGGAACCCACCGTGGTCAGGCCCATGGCCCCCCGCAAACCACCCACGATGGACAGTACCCAATTGACTATCCGACGCGCCAGGCCTCCCCGCCCCATGACCTCCCCGGCGAAGATGAAGAGAGGAACGGCCAATAAAGGATTCAATTCCACGCCGCCCACCAAGGAACTATGCACCCCTGAGAACAGCGATGACAAATTGCCCGCCGGCAGCAGTATCCAGCTCCCGAGCATGGTTGCCCCGAGCAAGGCTATATAGATGGGAAGCCCCAACAAGAGCAACGTTAGCGGTATTCCGATAAAAACAATGACCAGCATATAACCGCCCATGTCATTCGCCTTTTACTTTTTCTGGTTCATCGACAGTCTGGAAGGCCAAATAGATAATGAGCGCCGCCGAGATGAACAAAAATATCGGGACAACACTCTGGACAATCCAAACTGGAAATTCCATGGCATCGCTGCGCTGATCGAATTGACGCAGAATGTCCACGATTTTGGTGCTTGCCACTCCCAGCGTCGCAAGCGTCGCCACCGACACCACGGCTCCCGCCACACGCACCACCTTCCGTAGCATCAATGGCATTAATTGATAAAAAATGTCGACGCTGATATGACAACCTTTCCTGGTTGCCGCGAGCGCACCTGAAAACACACTAACGACCATAACAAACGACATGCATTCATCCACCCATGTAAAAGGCGACGGCAATAGCGATCTACCTATTACATTCAATGCATTGAGGATAACCAGCACACATAGGCCGCCTGCGGCAATGCCAAGCGACGTCTTTTCTATCGCCACAATGAGGTAGCAAGATGAGGCCGCTTCACGTTCTTTCTGCATGTCTTCTCCTGCACATCGGTGATCGTTGACTTGATTGGATGTCGCAACTTTTTATGGAGGCCGTTATGGAATTGGAATCCATCCGGCTCTTGTAAATTACATACATAATGTATATTTAATTTGTAGTCGTCAAGATGGAATGGCTGTTTTAAGGGTTATTCCTAATCTTTTGATTTTGGCTTGCGCTTCTCGCCATAAACCACGCAAAACACCCTTGCCAAAACAACATCGGAATTTCGAGCATTGAGGCACCGGCGCACTCGCCGACCAGCGCCAGCAATCGCCCGCTGCTCATGGGGCATCCCATGGCAATAGCACTGGTGGCAGTCTTCTTTCCGCATACGTCACTGCCTGGGAAGAATTTGCCGATAGCCGCCATCAAAGAAAACCAGCGGTTCACCGCTATAAAGTGGCGACGTTCGATGGGCAATAATCCGGGCGATAAAAATGGTGTGATCGCCGCCCTCGACCGTGGAATAAGGTGCGCACTCGAACCACGCAAGCGCCTCTTCGATTAGCGGCACGCCCGTCTCAGGCCCTGAAAAATGCGGAGTATCTTGCCATTTTTCAGTTTGCGCGCGCGAGAATCTTGTCGAGATATGGCTTTGTCTATCGCTGAGCACGCTGATTCCGAAGTGTTCGGCGCAAAGCCATTCAGGAAGCGACAGTGCCTGATTCGCAATGGAGAACAGCACAAGAGGAGGAGACAACGACACAGAATTGAACGAGCTTATCGTGCATCCGAGCTTATTGCCTTGCCTGTCGCTGCCGGACACCACCGCAATGCCCGTCGCAAACCTTCCCAGGACGTTGCGCAATGCCCGCTGATCGCAGCTCGTCACAAACGAGGTATCCATAGTCATACCATGAAAGAAAAAGAAGCCAAGAAAACAATGTCCGACTAGAGCAGGGAGCCGCTAATCGAGCGGAGGCAATGAAAGGGCCGCATCCACCATGCTCGTGCCTCGCTTGAAATCGAACGCCCGATACATGTTCGCTTTTACGATGAACGAAGCTCCTCCATAGAATTTTTCATATTGCTGGCTTCGATTGCCGAATTCCGTGCCAACGAAATCCCAGGCCATCCGCATCAGGGCAATCCGGGATCTTGCATCGGAATTTGCGGATCGCATGTATCGTTCAATGTCCGGCGCGGTCTCCGGGCTTTCCAGATCTTTCGACGAGGAAGGAAGCGAGATCATGGCCGAACCGGTCAACTCACGCACCATATCGACCATCCGCGGGTTCAGTTCGGATTGCAAGGCCATAACGGCATAAAGCGCGGCCGTGCATGGCCAGACGACACCATGCTCGTCTATTTTCGCCTGCGTTTCCTGGGCGATAAGCATGCTGTCGACAATCGAGACCAGTGCCGCAAGCTCACCCATTTGAACCTGGACTTGAGGGTTGGAATCATTCCCGGTCATCTCATTCATCCGCTTCAGCAAGCCGGTCATGAAGCGCAATTTGGTGGCATAGCGGGCCTGCGCCTGCAAGTTGCCATAAGCATGGGAAGGTGTTTTCCACCATTGATCGCGGCATACTTCCAGATTGCGGTAAATGAACACCTTTTCCCACGGAACGAACACATCTTTCAGCACGATGAAGCAATCGCTTTCATCGAAGCGGCTGCTAAGGGGATAGTCCAACGGGCTCGCGTTGTGCAAGGCATAGGGGCGACGCGGATAAAGCTTCAAGCCTGGCGCGTTAATCGGAATGGCAACGCCAATAGCGTAGTTTTCATCGCCTGCTTTCAAAGGGTGAATGCAGCTTACATAGACATAATCCGAAAAAACACCGGCACTGGCCAGTTGCTGCGCCCCCGAGACGATAATGCCATCGTCGCGCTCTTTGACGACGCCCGCATACAGTGTGGGGTCGGACTGCTGATGCGCCGGCTTGCTGCGGTCGATTTGAGGAGGAACGATGGCATAGGTGGCCCAACGATGATTTTCCCGCAGTTCTTCGTAGAACTTGATGCTGTTCTCCGCAAAATGCGCCCCACCGGAAGCAAAAACTTCCGGCACCGCCGCATACCCGCAAAAAAAGCCCGCCACATGGTCGGGGGTTCTGCCCATCATGCCGAATGAGCATTCGGACCAGGTTTCCGAAGCAAGCCGCTTAGCCTTGAGGTCGGGCAGCGATCGTGGTATCTGATAGGCCCTCCAGACGGGCTTGCCGCTGCTTGGAGAGCGGTAAGTCATGCGCTCGCGCAGCGCCGGATCCGCCGCGACATCGAATAACCGGGCGGCAGATTCGGCCGCGGCCCGAAACGCCTTGTGCTTGGTGACGTCCTTTACTTGCTCACCGTCGACATAGATGGCACGGCCATCACGAAGGGAGCGCAGGTATTCGTCGCCTGTACGCAAATCCGCTGTTTCCCGAACAGGAGGGATTGCCGTCGAAGTACGCTCTGCTTGTTCAGTCTGATTCACCATAAGTTCTCCTCGCTTTATAAAAGTTGCGAAAGGCTATTCACGATCGACTGTTCACGATCTCACGTGAGATAAGCCATACGCCATCCATTTATATACAATAAGAACATACATTATGTATTTAGTAAAGCGTGTTTTGATTTTAGTTTCAAATGTAGCTAAAAAATGTACCTATTTAGGTGTAAACTGGCACAAATTCCAACGGTAGACATATGAACTCCGGGCTATGGAAATAGCCGACAGACGATTGAGTGACAGGGAAAATTTTGACTAAAACAGTGACCGAACACACTCCTGTGTCCAAAAAAAAGCGCTCCCAATCCAGCATTTCCCAGACCGGCGCAAAGGCTGAAGCCCCCCGCTACACACCACCGCTAACCATCTCGCATGAAGCGCTGCTGGCCAACGGCGGAGACCATCAATTCCGAGCCGCGGTCTATCTTATGAATATGGTGCTATCGCGGCTGCAGACATGCCGGGAAAGTTTTGGGGCGCTGCTCGGTTTGACCGGAACACAGTTTGCCGTACTGTTGGGAGTAGCGCATGAACAGAATGGAAGTGGCGTCACCATCAGAAAACTCGCCGACCACTTATCCATCGCGGCGCCGCATGTGACAACCGAGGTGGGACGAATGGTGGATATGGGACTGCTCATGAAGGATCGCCACGACACCGATCGCCGAAGTGTTCTGACCAAGCTGACGAGTAAAGGACGCGAGTATGTCGAACAAGTATCCCCTGTCGTGCTGAAGATCAACGACTACCTGTTCGAAGGGGTGGAAGAAACCGAATTCAAAGCTCTATTGTCCTGTTTCTCTAAGATCTCCATCAACTCCGAAAGAGCTTTGGCGGAGCTACGCATCTACAAGATCCAGGCCTTACCGGCGCAATAATTTTTTGTACCTATCCCAAGCGCAATTTCTTTCAAGTAGTTGACAGGCCAATATCTCGAGGCCGTTGTGGCCCAGCGGGTTTTGCGAAGTTGGAGCAAGCCATTTCGGCGCTGGTTTTCAGGAGGCAAGCGAGCATCTGTTCGAGCGCGGCGTTTACGGACAGCCGGTGGCTGTCCGTTCCGCGAGTTATACGCGCCCCCCTACCCCCGGTACCGATGCCGCAAAAGGTAGCAGTACACAAAGCCCGGATAAGCCAGCACCAGGTACAGGCACAGGCTGATGACGTAGAACTCCCAATCCTTGGGAAAGGCATTGCCGATGTTGATTTCGAAGGCCAGGCCCAGCGTCCCCACCAGCGCATACAGCACCAGGACTTCCAGCAGGCGCGCGACGAACGACTTGTGGATGCGCTTATTGACGTCCCGCCAGCCCGGGTAGCTGAGCAGCAACACCACGGCCACGGCCAATACCGCGACCTTGACCAGGAACAGGCCCATCGACGCCGCATCAGCGCCAACCAGCGCGCCCCCTACCCAGCCCAGGATCGCAAAATGCAGACCGACCAGAATGGCGAAAAACACGGCGAATTCCAGCAGGCGCAGCCAGGCCGGCCGGCGGTCTTCCCCCTTTTGAAGCCAAGGCAGCATCAATAGCGGGCGCCGGATCAGAAACGGGAGGCTCGCGGTTGCCAAGGCAAGGACGATAAGAATCCAGACCGCTACCGGCTGCTCCATGACTACCCTTTAAAAACCGAGCGATGTCTGAATCGCATGCACGCACAGCGCCATCAGCCCGCCGGGCAACACGCCCAGGGCAATCAGCGCCAGACCGTTCAGCGACATCAGGCCGTGCGGCAGCACCCCGCCGGCAAGAGGCGCGGCCTCCCCTTCGGGCTCGTCGAAATACGCCATCTTGACCACGCGCAAGTAATAAAAGGCGCCGACGAGCGAGAACAGAACTGCCACGACAGCCATGGCGACGTGACCCGCGCCGACCAGCGCCTGCAACACCGCAAGCTTGGCGTAGAAGCCCGCCAGCGGAGGAATGCCCGCCAACGAGAACATGGAAAGCAGCAACACGCCGGCCAGCACCGGATTGCGGCGGTTCAGGCCCTTGAGGTCGGAGATCTTCTCGCATTCGAAGCCCTTGCGGCTAAGCAGCAGGATGAGCCCGAAGGTGACCAGGGTGGTCAGCACATAAATGACCATGTAGAACAGCGCCGAACCATAGGCCTGCCCAGTGGCCTGGGGATTGTTTTCGACCACGCCCGAGAGCAGGCCCAGGAACACGAAGCCCATGTGCGAAATGGTGGAGTACGCCAGCATGCGCTTGAAATCGGTCTGGGCGATGGCCGTGAGGTTGCCGATGGCCAGCGACAGCACCGCCATGATCAGCAGCATGGGCTGCCAGTCCAGGGCCAGGCCGTGCAGGCCTTCGATGAGCAGGCGCAGGATGAGGGCAAAGGCGGCCAGCTTGGGCGCCGCGGCAACCAGCAGCGTCACCGCCGTGGGCGCGCCATGGTAGACGTCGGGCACCCACATGTGGAAAGGCACCGCGCCCAGCTTGAAGGCCAGGCCCGCCACGATGAAGACCACGCCGAACACCAGGGGCAAGGTGTGAACCTGGCCGGTGGCGATGATGTGGGCGATGCGGGCCAGATCGAGCTGGCCGGTGGCGCCGTAAATCATGGAAAGACCGTACAGCAAAATGCCCGATGCCAGCGAACCAAGCACGAAATACTTCATGGCCGCTTCGGAGGCCTTGACGTTGTCGCGGCGCAGGGCGATAAGGGCATACAGGGCGAAAGACATGAGCTCCACGCCCAGGTAGACCGTAAGCATGCTGCCGGCGGAAATCATGACCATCTGGCCCAGCAAGGCAAACAGCGACAAGGTGTACATTTCGCCGCCATGGCTGAGCATTTCGCGCTCTTCGGCATATTGACGGCCGTAGATCAGCGTGATGGCAACCGTAATATACGACGCAATCTTGAGGAAGTGCGACAGCGAGTCGACCACGAACATGCCGTTGAACGTCGTGCCGGCAACGCCGTCGCTCCATTGCACCGCATTGACCACGGCGACGACGAGCAAGGACAGCAGGCTCAGGATGAACGTCGGATGGCGGTTCTTCGATTTGCTGAACGCGTCGAAGATCAATACCACAACGGTCAAAATCAGCAGCAGAATCTCAGGCAAAGCCAGGGCGAATTGAAAATGATTTTGCATAATGATCCGGGCTTACAGTTTCGAGACGGAGACGTGTTGCAACAATGCCTGCACCGACACATGCATGACGTCGGTAAACGGCTTGGGATGGATGCCCATGTATAGAACCAGGATGGCCAGGACTCCCAGGATGAAAAACTCGCGCTTGCCCAGGTCGGCCATGGCGCGCACTTCTTCATTGACGATGTCGCCCAGCGCCACGCGCTTGAACATCCACAGCGAATAGGCGGCGCCCCATATCAGGGCGGTGGCGGTCAAAAGGCCGATCCAGAAATTGTGCTCGACCGCGCCCATGATGACCGTGAACTCGCCCACGAAACCGCTGGTGGCCGGC